>NZ_JBHUAF010000183.1:0-16191 GCF_042789895.1 Kitasatospora sp. NPDC056783 | reverse complement strand
CCGCAAATCTGACGTTGCGCCCCGCCGGTGTCCCCCCGGGGGCCCGGCGGGCACCTGAACGACGCCGGGCGGCCGCCCCGCCCTCTCAGGAGGCCCGTCCGCCCGTCGTCACCACGTGTCCGGCATCACCCGGTTCAGCGACTGCGGCGCCGCCCGCCACGGGCGCGCTCGCCGCTCCGGGCGCTCGCGTTGCGGCCCGCCCGGGCCGCCTTGGCTCGCCGGGTCGCCGCCTTGACCCCGCCGGGGCTCTCCCCCGCCTTCACCTGGACCACCCGGGTCGAGGTCTCCAGGGTGCCCTCACCGACTCCGATGACGCTCCACTCGACCGCGCCCAGCTTGGCCAGCCCGGCCCGCGAGTCGGCCAGCTCCTGCTCGGCGCTGTCGCCCTTGAGCGCCAGCATCTGCCCGTGCGGACGCAGCAGCGGCATGCCCCAGCCGGCCAGCCGCTCCAGCGGCGCCACCGCCCGGGCGGTCACCACGTCCACCGCGAGCTTGCCGACCATCTCCTCGGCCCGGCCGCGCAGCACCGTGACGTTCTCCAGCCCCAGTTCCCGGACGACCTCCTCCAGGAAGGTGGTCCGGCGCAGCAGCGGCTCCAGCAGCGTCACCGAGACGTCCGGACGGGCCAGCGCCACCGGGATGCCCGGCAGGCCGGCCCCGGAGCCGACGTCGCACAGGGTGATCCCGGACGGCAGCAGCTCGGCCAGCACCGCGCAGTTCAGCACGTGGCGGTCCCAGAGCCGGGGCACCTCGCGCGGCCCGATCAGTCCGCGCTGCACGCCCGCGGTGGCCAGCAGCTCGGTGTAGCGGACCGCGGCGTCGTACCGGTCCCCGAAGACCTCCCGGGCGGCGGCGGGCGCCTCGCCCGGATCACCCACCTCGATCGCCCGCCCCCCAGCGGCCGGGTCCACGTCCGCCCCCGCCCGGCCGGCAGCCGCGTTATCCGTGTCCATCTCGACCTCTCCGATCCCCGGATCCACCGACCCGCTCAACGCACTGTTTCACGTGAAACATCCCAGGAGGGACGACGACCCCGCCCGCACGAGGCGGACGGGGTCGCGTCCGTGAAGCTCTCCGGCCGCCGCGGCGGCCGGTCATCGGCCTACCGGCTTCAGGCCGGCAGCACGACCACGCACCGCTGGGGCTCTTCGCCCTCGGACTCACTGCGCAGGCCCGCCGCGGCGACCGCGTCGTGGACGACCTTGCGCTCGAAGGGCGTCATCGGCCGCAGCTTGATCTGCTCGCCGGTGCTCTTGGCCTGCTCCGCGGCCTCGGCACCGAGCACCGCCAGTTCCTCGCGCTTGCGCGCGCGGAAGCCGGCAATGTCCAGCATGAGGCGGCTGCGCTCGCCGGTCTCCCGGTGGACAGCCAACCGGGTCAGCTCCTGGAGGGCCTCCAGCACCTCACCGTCCTGGCCGACCAGGCGCTGGAGCGCCCGGTCGTTGCCGTCGCTGACGATGGACACCAGGGCGCGGTCGCCCTCGACGTCCATGTCGATGTCACCGTCGAGGTCCGCGATGTCGAGCAGACCCTCCAGGTAGTCCGCCGCGATGTCGCCCTCCTGCTCCAGGCGGGAGACGAGGTTCTCGTCGGCGCTGGCGGCGGCCTCGGCCTCGACGGCGGAGGTGGTGCCTTCCGTCACTGATGGACTCCTTCGGAGATGGGCCCGTCTGGCGGGCCGGGAACGAAGCTCTTCGCGGCTGTCACAACAGGCTGGGCGCCGGTCAGGACTTCCTCTTCGGCCGCTGGCCGCCACCGCGCTTCGGCTGCTGCCGGGTGCCCTGCTTGGTACCGGCGGGCTTGGCCGCGCTCTGCTTGGCGGCCTCCGGCTTGGCCTCGGGCTCCACCGGGGCGGACTCGGCCGGCTCCTCGGCCTCCGTGTCCTTGCCCAGGTCGACCGTGGACTGCCCGGCACCGCCCTGCTGGCGCTGTGCCTTGGTCTGCCGACGGGGCTGCTGGCGGCGCGCCTGCACCGACTCCTCGACCACCGCGGCGGCGCTGGCCGCCTCGCTGACGGCGTCCTTGGACGGGGGCAGCATGCCCCAGAGCGCGCCCTTGATCTCCGTGCCGTCCGGGCGCAGTCGGCCGGCCTTCTTCAGCCGCGCCTGGCGCTCCTCGAAGGCCTTGCTGCCCGGGGTCGGGTTGTTGTGGATGACGACCAGCTGCTGGCCCATCGACCAGACGTTGGTGGTCAGCCAGTAGACCAGGACACCGACCGGGAAGTTGATGCCCATCACGGCGAACATGACCGGGAAGACGTACATCAGCATCTTCTGCTGCTGCATGAACGGCGTCTTCACCGTGAGGTCGACGTTCTTGGTCATCAGCTGGCGCTGGGTGACGAACTGCGACAGCGACATCAGGATGATCATCACGGCCGTGACGATCTTGACGCTGGTCTCGCTGCTGCCGAGGAAGGTCGCGGAGAGCGGGGCGCCGAAGATGTGCGCCTTGCCGGCGCTGACCAGCAGGCTGCCGTGGATGACGCCGATGTCCTCGCCCTTGGCGACCTTGGCGAGCACACCGTAGAGAGCGGTGAAGAACGGCGCCTGCACGATGATCGGAAGGCAGCTGGAGAACGGGTTGGTACCCGCCTCCTTGTACAGCTTCATCATCTCTTCGGACTGGCGCTGCCGGTCGTTCTTGTAGCGCTCCTGGATGGCCTTCATCTTCGGCTGGATCGCCTGCATGGCCCGGGTCGCCTTGATCTGCTTCACGAAGAGCGGGATCAGGCAGATCCGGATGACGACCACCATCGAGGCGATGGCCAGGCCCCAGGCCCAACCGCCGTCCGGATTGAAGACATTGCTGTACAGCGAGTGGAACTGGACGATGATCCAGGACACCGCGGTGTACAGGGGACTCAGAAAACCGAAGGTCACCGGTCAGGCTCCTTGGACAGGTGGATCGGCCGCTCGCGGCCAATGGTCGCCGGGCCCTCTGGGTCCGGACCGGCGGGGGTGACGGTCACCGACGTGTCGACGGCGGACCGGCTGCTCAGCCGGTCCCGCAACCGCCGGTGCCACACCGGATGCTTGCGCGGCGGGACGTGATCGACCCCGCCGGGCGTCCACGGATTGCAGCGCAGGATGCGCCACACGGTCAGCCCGCCGCCCTTGACCGCCCCGTGCACCTTCACGGCCTCGTAGCCGTAGTGCGAGCAGGAGGGGTAGTAACGGCAGACCGGACCGAGCAGTGGGCTGATCGTCCACTGGTAGACCCTGATCAGACCCATCAGCAGGTACTTCATCGCCCTGCTCCCGTCGGCGCCGTGGCGGCGGGCTCCGTCCTCAGCAACCGCTTGAGTGCCGCGTCCAGGTCACGTTCGAGGTCCTGGTACGAGGCGGTCGCGGCCTGGGGCAGCGCACGCACCACTATCAGGCTACCGGCGGGCAGCCTGATGAGACGATCACGAACGAGGTGGCGCAACCTGCGTTTGACCAGGTTGCGGACGACCGCCGGGCCAACGGCCTTGCTCACGACGAAACCCGCACGCGCCGAAGGAGTCCCCTCGGCGACGTGCGGGCGGAAGTCGCTGGTCCGGTCGGTCTGCCCCTGCGGGTCACCGTCTCTGCTGAGATGGACGACCAGAAGGGGCCGACCGGCCCGACGACCGCGTTTCACCGCGGTCGCGAAGTCCTGGCGCCGCCGCAGCCGATTCTCGGAGGGCAGCACAACAGACTCTGGCGCGGATCAGGCGGACAGGCTGGTGCGGCCCTTGCCACGGCGGGCAGCCAGAATGGCGCGGCCGGCGCGGGTACGCATACGCAGCCGGAAGCCGTGGGTCTTCGCGCGACGACGGTTGTTCGGCTGGAAGGTGCGCTTGCTCACTCGGGGGCTCCTGAGGTGAATCGTAGGATGACGGGGGGTCGCTTGGCCGTCACCGTGCGTCCGCGTGATCTCCCCTGAATCGGAAATCCGGCCCATCGCCCCAGGTCGGCTGGGGTCTGAGGCAATCCACGGCGCCCGTGCTGCGCGCCTTATGGAGCGGGTGGACCCGCGGACATGCGGCAGCGGCCATCGACAACTCGACCTGGTTACGGTACGCGGGACGGGGCACGAGGGTCAAACCAGCCGCTTGTGGCCCGCCTTACCCACAGCCTGTGGACAACGACTTGATCCGGCCCTGTTCGCTGACTACCGTTGCAGAACTTGTCTGGTTTGTTCTTGGAAAGCGTGCACCAGTGGCTGATGTCAACAGCGACCTCGTCCCGGTCTGGGCCAGGGTCGTCGAGCGGCTGGTCAGCGACCCCGATGTCGGGGAGATGGACAAACAGTGGGTGCAGCGCACCCAGCCGATGTGGATGATGCACGACACCGCCCTGCTGGCGACCCCGAACGAGCGGGCCAAGCAGGTGCTGGAGGGCCGGCTGCTGCCGCAGCTGACCGAGGCCCTCAGCCGTGAGCTCAGCCGCCCGGTCCGGATCGCCGTGATGGTCGACGCCAACGCGGTGCCCACCACCCCGGCCTCCCAGGCCCCCTCCGAGCCCTACCCGGGCCCGGCCGAGGAGGAAGCCCCCGACTACGGCGGCCAGGGCTACCAGCAGCCGTACGAGCACGGCCAGCCCTACGAGGGCGGCGCCTCCTACGAGGGCGGCTCCTACGAGCAGGACTACCAGCGCCCCCGCTACGACACCGGCGACTACGAGCAGCGCCAGGGCGGCTACGGCTCCCCCGCGGCCGGTCAGGGCTGGCAGGGCTACCAGGAGCAGCCGCCCGCCTACCGCGAGCCGGAGGACTCCGCGTCCCGCCCGGCGCCGCGCCCCGTCCCCGGCCCGCCCGCGACCACCCAGGGCGACCTCTTCGGCGGCGCCTACGGCCCCGGCCCGAACGAGCAGCCCCGCACCGGCGCCGGTCGCCGCGCGGGCGGTTCCCGCCCCTCCGGCGGCCGCCCGTCGGACAAGGCCGCCCCGGAGCGCCCGGCCGAGCGTCCCGGCGTCCCCGGCGTCCCCGCTCCGCCCGGCGCGCCCCCGGCCGGCGGCGCGCGCAAGGACGAGCCGGCCGCCCGGCTGAACCCCAAGTACCTCTTCGACACCTTCGTCATCGGCGCCAGCAACCGCTTCGCGCACGCGGCGGCGGTGGCGGTCGCCGAGGCCCCGGCCAAGGCGTACAACCCGCTCTTCATCTACGGCGAGTCCGGGCTGGGCAAGACCCACCTGCTGCACGCCATCGGGCACTACTCGCGCAGCCTCTTCCCGGGCACCCGGGTGCGCTACGTGTCCTCGGAGGAGTTCACCAACGAGTTCATCAACTCGATCCGGGACGGCAAGGCGGACACCTTCCGCCGCCGCTACCGGGACATGGACATCCTGCTCGTGGACGACATCCAGTTCCTCGCGAGCAAGGAGTCCACGCAGGAGGAGTTCTTCCACACCTTCAACACCCTGCACAACGCGAACAAGCAGATCGTCCTCTCCTCGGACCGGCCGCCGAAGCTGCTGACCACGCTGGAGGACCGGCTGCGCAACCGCTTCGAGTGGGGACTGATCACCGACGTCACCCCGCCGGAGCTGGAGACCCGGATCGCGATCCTGCGCAAGAAGGCGATCCAGGAACAACTCAACGCTCCCGCCGACGTGTTGGAGTTCATCGCGTCCCGGATCACCCGCAACATCCGGGAGTTGGAGGGCGCCCTGATCCGGGTCACCGCCTTCGCCAACCTCAACCGGGCGCCGGTGGACCTGGAGTTGGCCGGGATCGTCCTCAAGGACCTGATCCCGGGCGGGGGCGAGGACGCCGGCCCGGAGATCACCGCACAGGTCATCATGCAGCAGACCGCCGCGTACTTCGGTCTGAGCGTGGACGACCTCTGCGGATCCTCGCGCAGCCGCGTGCTGGTGACGGCCCGCCAGATCGCGATGTACCTGTGCCGGGAGCTCACCGACCTCTCACTGCCGAAGATCGGCGCGCAGTTCGGCGGCCGCGACCACACCACGGTGATGCACGCGGACCGCAAGATCCGCTCGCTGATGGCCGAGCGGCGCTCGATCTACAACCAGGTCACCGAACTCACCAACCGCATCAAGAGCTAGCCGCCGCCGGCGGTGCGGCCCCGAGGGCGTCAGGAGCGATCCTGACGCCCTTTTCGCGCGTCCACAGGTGTGCGCCGCGCGCCCGCTGGGCAGGGATGACCTCGACGGACGCTCCGCCAGTCCACAGCCCGCGCCGAACAACTGACCGGTGATTCGAAACCCGGGGGCGCGCAAGGCCGTTGTCCACAGGCCGGGCCGGTTCTCCGTCGTCCACAGGGCGGGGGCCCCGGAGTTATCCAGAATTCGTCCACAGGCCCGTCGGCGCTACGCTCTTCCGCGCAGGTCAGGTGCCTGTGGACTTGTGCACAACGGTTATCCACAGGGTGTGGACAATTGACGGGCCCCCACTGGGCCGTCCGGGTTATCCACCGGTTGTCCCCAGGCGAGAGGCGGTTATCCCCAGGTTGTCCACAGCGGCGTCCACAGTTCGACAACCGTGCACTGGAGTTCATACCCTGGTGTGAAAGGCGTCACGAAAAGTTGACCGGCGCCCGTGGATAACCGGGCCCGGATCTGGGGACAGCCCTGGGGATAACCTGTGGATACCGAGCGTGGCCTGTGGGTAACGCTCGGCTGTCCACAGCGAGGCCTGTCCGTCCACAGTCGCCGTCCACAGTCCCTGTGGACAAAATTCGGGCTCTGACCTGCGGAAACGGGGTTATCCACGGTTTCCACAGGCCCTACTACTACCACTACACATTTAGACCCCGGACTTGCTTTCAAAGTGGGTGGGCCCCGAATCTGTGGACAACCGGGCCCCGACACCTGTTCGGGTCGCTTCCGCCCGTCTGCCCCGTCTGTCGGCGGAGTACGTCAGACTGTCCTTGCGACTGGAAGCGGAGTGACAGAGCTCGGCGGACAGCCAGACCGACGATCAAGACCAGACGAACCAGAGTGCGAGCGGGAGCGCTCGATCCAGGAGGCGGTTACCGGTGAAGTTCCGGGTGGAGCGTGACGTCCTCGCGGAGGCGGTGGCCTGGGCTGCCCGCAGCCTCCCGGCACGGCCGCCGGTGCCGGTGCTGGCCGGCCTGCTGCTGACCGCACAGGAGGGCAGCCTGGCCCTGTCCGGCTTCGACTACGAGGTCTCGGCCCGGGTCGAGCTGGAGGCGGACGTCGAGGAGGCCGGCACCGTCCTGGTCTCCGGTCGGCTGCTGAACGACATCTCCCGCAACCTCCCCAACCGGCCGGTGGAGATCTCCACCGACGGCCAGCGGGTCAGCGTGGTCTGCGGCAGCTCCCGCTTCACCCTCCCCACCCTCCCGGTGGACGAGTACCCGGCGCTCCCGCAGATGCCGACCGCCACCGGCACCGTCTCCGGTGACGTCTTCGCCTCCGCCGTCAGCCAGGCCGCGGTCGCGGCCGGCCGGGACGACACCCTCCCGGTGCTCACCGGTGTCCGGGTCGAGATCGAGGGCGACCGGATCACCCTGGCCGCCACCGACCGCTACCGCTTCGCGGTCCGCGAGCTGCTGTGGAAGCCCGAGCAGTCGGACATCTCCGCGGTCGCGCTGGTCCCCGCCAAGACGCTCCAGGACATCGCCAAGTCCCTCGGCAGCGGCGACAACGTCTCCATCGCGCTCTCCTCGGGCGGCGCGGGCGAGGGCCTGATCGGGTTCGAGGGCGCCGGCCGCCGGACGACGACCCGGCTGCTGGAGGGCGAGTTCCCCAAGTTCCGCAGCCTGTTCCCGACGGAGTTCAACGCCGTCGCCGTGATCCAGACCCAGCCCTTCCTGGAGGCGCTCAAGCGCGTCTCGCTGGTGGCCGAGCGCAACACCCCGGTCCGCCTGAACTTCGAGGAGGGCGTGCTGACGCTGGAGGCCGGCTCGGGCGACGACGCCCAGGCCACCGAGCGGATCGAGGCCTCCCTGGAGGGCGACGCCATCTCGATCGCCTTCAACCCGGGCTACCTGGAGGAGGGCCTCAAGGCCATCGACTCCCCCTTCGCCCAGCTCAGCTTCACCACCCCGACCAAGCCGGCGCTGCTCAGCGGCAAGGTCTCGGTGGACGCCGAGGAGGACAAGGCGTACCAGTACCTGATCATGCCGGTCCGCCTCTCCGGCTGATGTCCCGCCCGGCATGATCCCGGGGGTGTGGGGGGCCGCCCCCACAGGACACCGCATGCCGGTCCGCCTCTCCGGCTGATCCAGTCCGCTCTTCCGTCCACAGGCTGTGCACACCCGCTGTGCACAGCCTGTGGACGTCTCCCCCGGTCAGCCCGCTCGCAGGCGGCCGGGGTCGCGCCAACGCGTAGGCTCAAGGAGTGCGGCAACGGCGCCGCCGGCAGGCACGTCACCACAGGTAAGGACTTGGTCATGGAGCTCGGCCTCATCGGTCTCGGCAAGATGGGCGGCAACATGCGCGAGCGGATCCGCCGCGCCGGCCACACCGTCATCGGCTACGACCGCAATCCGGACATCTCCGACGTCAAGAGCCTCCAGGAGCTCGTGACCAAGCTCCAGGGCCCGCGCGTGGTCTGGGTCATGGTCCCGGCGGGCGCCGCCACCCAGGCGACCGTCGACGAACTCGCCGAGCTGCTCTCCCCCGGCGACGTGGTGGTCGACGGCGGCAACTCCCGCTGGACCGACGACATCAAGCACGCCGAGGCGCTGGCCGCCAAGGGCATCGGCTTCGTCGACTGCGGCGTCTCCGGCGGTGTCTGGGGCCTGGAGAACGGCTACGCGCTGATGTACGGCGGCGACGCCGAGCACGTGGCCAAGGCCCAGCCGATCTTCCAGGCGCTCAAGCCCGAGGGCGAGTTCGGCAACGTGCACGCGGGTGCGGTCGGCGCCGGCCACTTCGCCAAGATGGTCCACAACGGCATCGAGTACGCGATGATGCAGGCCTTCGCCGAGGGCTGGGAGCTGCTGGAGGCCGCTCCCGAGGTCACCGACGTGCGCGAGGTCTTCCGCAGCTGGCAGGAGGGCACCGTCATCCGCTCCTGGCTGCTGGACCTGGCCGTCAACGCCCTGGACGAGGACGAGCACCTGGACAAGCTGCGCGGCTGGGCCGCCGACTCCGGCGAGGGCCGCTGGACCGTCGAGGCCGCGATCGACCACGCCGTGCCGCTGCCGGCGATCACCGCCTCGCTGTTCGCCCGCTTCGCCTCCCGCCAGGACGACTCGCCGCAGATGAAGATGATCGCCGCGCTGCGCAACCAGTTCGGCGGCCACGCGGTCGAGTCCAAGTAACCAGCGGTTCCCCCACGAGAAGGCGGGCGCAGTCCACAGCCATGCACGTCGCGCATCTGTCGCTCGCCGACTTCCGGTCGTACGCCCGGGCCGAGGTTCCCCTCGACCCGGGCGTGACCGCCTTCGTCGGACCGAACGGCCAGGGCAAGACCAACCTGGTCGAGGCGATCGGCTACGTCGCCACCCTGGGCAGCCACCGGGTGGCCACCGACGCCCCGCTGATCCGGCTGGGCGCCGAGCGGGCGGTGATCCGCACCTCGGTGGTGGACCGCGGCCGCTCCACCCTGGTGGAGCTGGAGCTCACCCCGGGCAAGGCCAACCGGGCCCGGATCAACCGCTCCGACAACGTCCGCCCGCGCGACGTGCTGGGTCTGCTGCGCACCGTGCTGTTCGCCCCCGAGGACCTCAGCCTGGTCAAGGGCGACCCGGGTGAGCGGCGCCGCTTCCTGGACGAGCTGCTGACCGCCCGCGCTCCCCGGCTCGCCGGTGTGCGGCAGGACTACGAGCGGGTCCTCAAGCAGCGCAACGCCCTGCTGAAGACCGCCGCGATGGCCCGGCGGGCCGGCGGCGGCAAGGGTGCCGACCTGTCCACCCTGGAGGTCTGGGACGGCCATCTGGCCCGTGCCGGCGCCGAGTTGACGGCCTTCCGGATCCAGCTGGTGGCCGCCCTGCAACCGCTGGTGACGGCCGCCTACGGGCAGTTGGCCCCCGGCGGCGGCGAGACCGCCCTGGAGTACCGCAGCTCCTTCGAGGGCGAGCTGCCGACTAGCCGCGAGCAGGCCGAGGAGCAGCTGCTGGACGCGCTGCGGGCGGTCCGCAAGCAGGAGGTCGAGCGCGGCCTCACCCTGGTCGGCCCGCACCGCGACGAGCTGGCGCTCAAGCTCGGCCCGCTGCCCGCCAAGGGCTACGCCAGCCACGGCGAGTCCTGGTCGTTCGCGCTGGCGCTGCGGCTGGCCTCGTACGAGCTGCTGCGCGCCGACGGCGGCGAGCCGGTGCTGATCCTGGACGACGTGTTCGCCGAGCTGGACGCCGCCCGCCGGGACCGGCTGGCCGAGCTGGTGGCCGACGGCGAGCAGGTGCTGGTGACGGCGGCGGTCGCCGAGGACGTGCCGAAGGCGCTGGCCGGCGCCCGGTTCGCGGTCTCCGACGGCGCGGTGCGCCGGATCGACGCCTGACCGCTCCCCCGTACCCCCGCCGCCGGGCGCACCCGGCGGTCCGCCCGGTGTGCGCTCCCGTACGCTGGACCGTTCAGCGTTGTCCACAGGCTGGGGAAAGGAGATCGCCGTGAGCGAGCCGGCGGAGCACTCCCCCAAGCCCGGGGCCCCCAAGCCCGGCGGGTCCGAGTCCGGTGCCCCGCAGCCGACCGGCGCCGACCTCGCCCGCTCCGCGCTGCGGGCGGCCCGGGCCCAGGCCCGCCAGCGCGGTGAGCAGGTCCGGGAGAAGCGCGAGGCGAAGCGTTACGGCCTGCGCAGCGGCGCCCGCTCGGACGGCCGCGACCCGGTCCCGCTGGGCACCGCGCTGAACCGGCTGCTGACCGAGCGCGGCTGGGAGTCCTCGGCCGCGGTCGGCGGAGTGATGGGCCGCTGGCCGCAGATCGTCGGCCCGGACATCGCCGCGCACTGCCACCCCTCCTCCTACGACGAGGCCGCCGCGGTGCTCACCGTGCAGTGCGACTCCACCGCCTGGGCCACTCAACTACGCTGGCTTGCACGGCAGTTGGTGGCACGCCTGAACCACGAGCTGGGCCACGGGACGGTCAGGACCATCAAGGTGCTCGGCCCCGCGGCGCCCGCCCGCGGCTACGGCCGGCTGCGCGCGCCGGGGAGCAAGGGGCCGGGCGACACCTGGGGCTGACCGAGCGGTCGGCCGGTCCGTCGGGAGCGCGGATCGGATGGCGATCTTCCGGAACCCCTGACAGCCCTTCCAGGCGCCCTGGGCCCCCCGGTCGAGTATCGGGACATGTGCAGAGGGGATTCAGGGCGGCGTATCTGCCCTCAAGGGCTGCCAAACGCCCATCTCTGTCAGTCGTACCGGTAGACTGAAAGCCAAACACTGTTGCCAGTGGCAACCGAGTCAGAACGCTGTGGTCGCACGCCCGCCCGCACGGGATCGGGGATGCGGCCCGTGCTGTGCCAGAGAGGGCGCTTCGTGGCCGATTCCGGCAACCCCAGCCAGACCCCAGACCAGACCGACCAGGGCGAGAAGTCCTACAACGCCAGCAACATCCAGGTGCTGGAGGGCCTCGACGCCGTCCGCAAGCGTCCCGGCATGTACATCGGTTCGACCGGTGAGCGCGGCCTGCACCACCTGGTGCAGGAGGTCGTGGACAACTCCGTCGACGAGGCCATGGCCGGGCACGCGGACACCATCGAGGTCACGATCCTGCCGGACGGCGGCGTGCGAGTGGCCGACAACGGACGCGGCATCCCGGTCGGCATCGTCCCCGGGCAGGAGAAGCCGGCCGTCGAGGTCGTGCTCACCGTGCTGCACGCGGGCGGCAAGTTCGGCGGCGGCGGGTACGCGGTCTCCGGCGGTCTGCACGGCGTCGGCGTCTCGGTGGTGAACGCGCTCTCCACCCGGCTCGCGGTGGAGATCCACACCGAGGGCCACATCTGGACCCAGGACTACAAGATGGGCGCGCCGACCGCCCCCCTGGCCAAGGGCGCGGAGACCGACCGCACCGGCACCACGGTGACCTTCTGGGCCGACGGCGACATCTTCGAGACCACCGTCTACTCCTTCGAGACCCTCTCCCGCCGCTTCCAGGAGATGGCCTTCCTCAACAAGGGCCTGTCCATCTCGCTGGCCGACGAGCGCGCCGAGCACGTGGACGAGGAGGGCAAGCCGCTCTCCGTCACGTACAAGTACGACGGCGGCATCGCCGACTTCGTCGCCCACCTCAACTCCCGCAAGGGCGAGGTCATCCACCCCTCGGTCATCGACTTCGAGGCGGAGGACAAGGACAAGGCGATCTCGGTGGAGGTCGCGATGCAGTGGAACTCCTCGTACACCGAGGGGGTCTACAGCTTCGCCAACACCATCCACACCCACGGCGGCGGTACCCACGAGGAGGGCTTCCGCGCCGCGCTGACCGGCCTGGTCAACCGCTACGCGCGGGACAAGAAGCTGCTCCGGGAGAAGGACGACAACCTCTCCGGCGAGGACATCCGCGAGGGTCTGACCGCGATCATCTCGGTGAAGCTCGGCGAGCCGCAGTTCGAGGGCCAGACCAAGGACAAGCTCGGCAACACCGAGGCCAAGACCTTCGTCCAGAAGGTCGTCCACGAGCAGCTCAACGACTGGCTGGACCGCAACCCCAACGAGGCCGCGGACATCATCCGCAAGTCCATCCAGGCCGCCACCGCGCGCGTCGCCGCCCGCAAGGCCCGCGACCTCACCCGCCGCAAGGGCCTGCTGGAGTCCGCCTCGCTGCCGGGCAAGCTCTCCGACTGCCAGTCCAAGGACCCGGCCGAGTGCGAGATCTTCATCGTCGAGGGTGACTCCGCCGGCGGCTCGGCCAAGCAGGGCCGCGACCCGCGCACCCAGGCCATCCTGCCGATCCGCGGCAAGATCCTGAACGTCGAGAAGGCCCGGATCGACAAGGTCCTCCAGAACACCGAGGTCCAGGCGCTGATCTCGGCGTTCGGCTGCGGCATCCAGGAGGACTACGACGAGTCCAAGCTGCGGTACCACAAGATCGTCCTGATGGCCGACGCCGACGTCGACGGACAGCACATCCGCACCCTGCTGCTGACCCTGCTGTTCCGCTTCATGCGGCCGCTGGTCGAGTCCGGGTACGTCTACCTCGCCATGCCGCCGCTGTACAAGATCAAGTGGGGCAAGGACGACTTCGAGTACGCCTACTCCGACCGCGAGCGCGACGCGCTGATCGCGGCCGGCGTGGAGGCCGGGCGCCGGCTGCCCAAGGACGACGCGATCCAGCGCTTCAAGGGTCTCGGCGAGATGAACGCCGAGGAGCTGCGGGTCACCACCATGGACGCCGAGCACCGGCTGCTGCTCCAGGTCACCCTGGAGGACGCCGCCCGCGCCGACGAGCTGTTCTCCGTGCTGATGGGCGAGGACGTCGAGGCCCGCCGCTCCTTCATCCAGCGCAACGCCAAGGACGTCCGCTTCCTGGACGTGTGACGCCTGCACCCCAGGCCCCGCACGTTCCAGTCCGCGTGAAAGGAAACTGACCACCAGTGGTCGACGACAACCGTCCCGAAGGCGACCAGCCCGAGACGCCCGAGGCCGCCGAGGCCACCGCCCAGGCGACGATGCGCATCGAGCCGGTCGAGCTCGAGACCGAGATGCAGCGCTCGTACCTCGACTACGCGATGAGCGTGATCGTCAGCCGTGCGCTGCCCGAGGTCCGCGACGGCCTCAAGCCGGTGCACCGCCGCGTGCTCTACGCGATGTACGACGGCGGGTACCGCCCCGAGAAGGGCTACTACAAGTGCGCCCGCGTCGTCGGCGACGTCATGGGCAACTACCACCCGCACGGTGACACCTCGATCTACGACACCGTGGTCCGCCTGGCCCAGCCGTGGTCGCTGCGGATGCCGCTGGTGGACGGCAACGGCAACTTCGGCTCCCCGGGCAACGACCCGGCGGCGGCGATGCGCTACACCGAGTGCAAGCTGATGCCGCTGGCCATGGAGATGATGCGCGACATCGACGAGGAGACCGTCGACTTCGCGCCCAACTACGACGGCCGCTCGCAGGAGCCGACCGTCCTGCCCGCGCGCATCCCCAACCTGCTGGTCAACGGTGCCACCGGCATCGCGGTCGGCATGGCCACCAACATCCCGCCGCACAACCTCCGCGAGGTCGCCTCCGGCGCGCTCTGGTACCTGGAGAACCCGGAGGCCTCCGCCGAGGAGCTGCTGGACGCCCTGGTCGAGCGGATCAAGGGCCCCGACTTCCCGACCGGCGCGCTGATCGTCGGCCGCCGCGGGATCGACGACTACTACCGCACCGGCCGCGGCTCGGTCACCATGCGGGCCGTCGTCGAGGTCGAGGAGATCCAGGGCCGCCAGTGCCTGGTGATCACCGAGCTGCCGTACCAGGTCAACCCGGACAACCTCGCGCTGAAGATCGCCGACCTGGTCAAGGACGGCAAGATCGCCGGCATCGCCGACGTCCGCGACGAGTCCTCGTCCCGCACCGGCACCCGCCTGGTCGTCGTGCTCAAGCGCGACGCGGTCGCCAAGGTCGTGCTGAACAACCTGTACAAGCACACCGAGCTGCAGACCAACTTCGGCGCCAACATGCTGGCCCTGGTCGACGGCGTGCCGCGCACCCTGTCGCTGGACGCCTTCATCCGGCACTGGGTCAACCACCAGGTCGAGGTCATCGTCCGGCGCACCCGGTTCCGGCTGCGCAAGGCCGAGGAGCGCGCCCACATCCTGCGCGCCCTGCTCAAGGCCCTGGACCTGATCGACGACGTCATCGCGCTGATCCGGGCCTCGGCCAGCGCCGACGCCGCCCGCACCGGCCTGATGGGCCTGCTCGACATCGACGAGCTCCAGGCCAACGCCATCCTCGAGATGCAGCTGCGCCGCCTGGCCGCCCTGGAGCGCCAGCGCATCACGGACGAGCACGACGAGCTCCAGCGCAAGATCGACGAGTACAACGCGATCCTGGCCTCGCCGGCCCGTCAGCGGGAGATCATCTCCGAGGAGCTCACCGCGATCGTCGAGAAGTACGGCGACGAGCGGCGCTCCACCCTCATCCCGTCCGACGGCGACCTCTCCATCGAGGACCTCATCGCCGAGGAGGACATCGTCGTCACGATCACCCGTGGCGGCTACGTCAAGCGGACCCGCTCCGACCTCTACCGCTCGCAGAAGCGCGGCGGCAAGGGCGTGCGCGGTGCCCAGCTCAAGCAGGACGACATCGTCGACCACTTCTTCGTGACGACGACCCACAACTGGATCCTGTTCTTCACCAACAAGGGCCGGGTCTACCGGGCCAAGGGCTACGAGCTGCCGGACGCCGGGCGCGACGCCCGCGGCCAGCACGTGGCCAACCTGCTGGCCTTCCAGCCGGGGGAGCACATCGCCCAGGTGATGGCCGTCCGCACCTACGAGGACAAGCCGTACCTGGTCCTCGCCACCCGGGCCGGCCTGGTGAAGAAGTCCGCGCTCAAGGACTACGACTCCCCGCGCTCCGGCGGCCTGATCGCGATCAACCTGCGCCAGGACGAGGAGGGCCAGGACGACGAGCTGATCGGCGCCGAGCTGGTCTCCGCCGAGGACGACCTGCTGCTGGTCTCCAAGAAGGCCCAGTCGATCCGCTTCACCGCGACCGACGACGCCCTGCGGCCCACCGGCCGCGCCACCTCCGGCGTCAAGGGCATGGCCTTCCGCGAGGACGACGAACTGCTCTCGATGAACGTCGTCCGTCCGGGTACCTACGTCTTCACCGCCACTGACGGCGGGTACGCCAAGCGCACCGGTGTGGACGAGTACCGTGTCCAGGGACGCGGCGGCTACGGCACCAAGGCGGCGAAGATCGTCGAAGGCCGCGGCTCGCTGGTCGGCGCGCTCGTGGTCGACGAGTCCGACGAGATCATGGCGATCACCCTCTCGGGTGGGGTGATCCGCACGAGGGTTTCCGAGGTTCGTGAAACCGGACGTGACACCATGGGCGTCCAACTGATCAACCTCGGAAAGCGCGACGCGGTCGTGGGCATGGCCCGCAACGCGGAGGCCGAGGACGAGGAGACTGCGGAGGACGAGGTGGCGGGTACCGAGTCCACCGCGACGGCCGAGGGCACGGCGACGGCGGTCGACGGAGACGTCGAGGCCTGAACCGAACCGCAGACCGGTGCCGCCGCGTCCCATGGAGGGACGCGGCGGCCTCGGCCGCCCCCCACTTCCCGGCCATCCCGCCCGGGGCGGGGGGGCGCGTGCCCGCGCAGGGGGGCGCCGCCGGGCGGGGGGGGCGGGCGGGGGCGCCCCGGGAGT
>NZ_JBHUAF010000182.1:0-16215 GCF_042789895.1 Kitasatospora sp. NPDC056783 | reverse complement strand
CCCGGTCAGACAGGGCCCGGTCAGACAGGGCCCGGCCGGCCCGCCCCACGACGGGAGCGGGCCGGCCGACCCGGGCGGGCGGGCCTACTTGTCCAGATGCGCCAGGAAGTCCAGCAGGGCCTCGGTCACCTCGGCCGGGCGCTCCTGCTGCGTCCAGTGCCCCGTCTCCGGGAGCCGGACGTGTCGGTGCAGCCGGGGCGTCAGGTTCGTCAGCAGCCACTCCACCACCTCCGGCGCGACCATCGCGTTCACCAGGTCCCGCTCGCCGACCACGTACAGCGCGGGCACGTCGATCCGCACACCCGTGAACGGCGCCATCAGCTCGGCGTTCCGGTCGATGTTGCGGTACCAGTTGAGGCCCCCGGTGAAGGCGCGCTCGCCGTGCCGGGCGTAGTCGGCGGCGAAGACGTCGAGGTCCGCGTCGGTGAGCCAGTCCGGCAGGCGCTCCGGCTCCGGGACGGTGTCCAGCAGCGTCCTGCCCTCGGGGACGACCCACGGCCGCGGCTCTCCCTCGGGCTGGAGGCCGCAGAGGATCCGGCGCAGGCTGGACTTGACGTCGGCCGCCAGCTCGGCGTCGGCCCGGCCCGGCTCCTGGAAGTAGATCTGGTAGAAGCCCTCACCGAACGTCTCCCGGGCTCCCGACAGGGCGCTGGGGCCGGCCGGCAGCGGCGGCACGCTCAGCCCGGCCACCCCGCGCACCAGGTCCGGCCGCAGCGCCGCGAGGCCCCAGGCCAGCGGCGCGCCCCAGTCGTGCCCGACCACGACCGCCGGGCCCCCGCCCAGCGCGCCGATCAGGGCGGTGACGTCGCCCATCAGGTGCAGCACGGTGTACGCGTCGATCCGCTCGGGCTGCTCGCTGCGGGCGTACCCGCGCTGGTCCGGCGCGACCACCCGGTAGCCGGCCTCGGCGAGCGGCGCGAACTGGTGGCGCCAGGAGTACCAGCTCTCCGGGAAGCCGTGCAGCAGCAGGACCAGCGGCCCCTCACCCTGCTCCGCGTAGTGCAGCCGTACCCCGTTGACCTCGACCTCGTGGTGCTTGATCGCGTCGTTCAACTCGCAACTCCCCATTCGTTCGGCTACGTCCACTCCCGACCCTGCCCACCCGGCCGCGCCCGGAACCCCACCGCTCACCGCACCGGGGCCCCACCGCTCGCCGCCTCCGGCGGAACGGACGAGGCCGCCCCGGAGTTCCGGGACGGCCTCGATACCAAGCGAATTGACTGATCGTCAGTTGATCGTGTAGCTGTACGGGATCGCCGCGAGCACCGAACCGGTGGTGTTCAGGGCGTTGTTGGCGGTGGCCACGCCGGTCGGACCGGACACCAGGTACAGCACGCCCTTGACGGTGCTGCCCTTCGGGCCGGTCGGGGTCAGCGTCACCTGGAACGAGCCGGTGGCGCCGGGGGCGACGGTCACCGGGGTGGCGGCCGCGGCCGAGGCGTTCACCGAGGCGGCGTACGGGTCACCGGTGCTGGAGGTCAGCGCCGGGTCGAAGGCCTGGGTGTGCGCGGTGGCCGTGATGGTGGAGGTGCCGGCCGGCGCGCCCGCGTTGGTGAACGGGCCGATCTGCTGGACGAAGGTGCTCCAGGTGCCGGGGACGATCGGCTGCTCGGCGGTGCCGTTGTCGGTGGCGACCGAGACGGTGGAGCCGTTCTGGGCCTTCGTCAGATCGCCGAACAGGTCCGGCGATCCGGCGGTGCCGCTCATCTCGATCTGGGCGGACGTCGAGGAAGCGGCCACGGCCTTGAGGCGGTCGGTGCCCGGCGGCACCAGGAAGGACGGCACCGTGGAGCTGAGGCTCAGCGGCAGGGTGACGGTCGCCGAGGCGCCCTGCGGCACCAGCGGCAGGTCGACCCGGCGGTCCAGCCGGCCGTCGGCCGCGATCCGCTGGGTGGCGACGGTGTTGTTGGTGTAGTTCACCTGGACGGCGACCGGCTTGCCGGCCGCCAGCCTGGTCCGCGCGTCGTTCGGCAGCCCGGCCGCGGTGGCCTGGTTCCGGTTGAACGCCACGGTGCCGGCGAAGTCCTGGGAGAGCTCCTGGCCGCTGACCGGGCCGAGCACGTTCAGGACGAACCGCCAGCGGCCCGCCGCCGGGTCGACGGCGGTGGCGGAGACGCCGTTGCCGGTGCCGGTCAGGTTGCCCTGGGCGTCGAACAGCCCGTTGCCCTCGATGTCGATCGGGGTGCCGTTCGGGCTGATCAGCGCGCCCTGCAGGAGCAGCTTGGCGTCCTTGGCGACGGTCAGGCCGACCCGCAGGTCCTTCTGGCCCTTCGGGACGTCGAAGGCGTACGAGAAGCTCTGCGTCGGCGAGACGTTGCGGGCGTTGCCACCGGTGATGGTGCCGGTGAAGGTGCCCTTGCCGTCGCTCACCGGGACGAGGCTGCGCAGCGTGACCGGCACGCTGGTGGTGTTGCCGTCGGAGCCGGAGACCACGACGGCCTCGCTGGAGTCACCGCTGGTGGCCGGGGTGGTGAGCTGGACCTTGAGGGTCTTGGTCTGGCCCGGCTTCAGGTCGGTGGTGCCGGGGCTCACCGCGCCGGCCGGCACCGCGCGCTGGGTGGCGGTGCCGAACTGGACGACGCCGGTGTAACCGGCCTTGCCCGCCGGGGTGTAGAGGACCGCGGTCCACTCGCCGGCCACCGGGTGCGGGACGTCCACCAGGCCGAAGTTCGCCGGGGTGGCGCCGCCCTGCGGGCGGGTGTTGGTCTCGAAGCGGCCCGACGGGTCGAGCAGCGTCAGGCGGACCACCGGCCCGTTGGAGACCGGGTTGGGCGCGCCCTGCCAGGCGATCGAGGCCGCGAGGCGGTCGGCGCCGGCCGGGACGGTGAACTTGACCTGCTTCTGCACCCAGTCGGTGCCGTTGGTCGCGTACTTGAAGGTGTCCGTCGAGGCCGAGTCCAGCTGGACGCTCCGCTGGTCGGCGGACTGCGGGGCGAAGCGGCGGGTCGTGGCGCTCACCGTCCGGGTGCTGTCACCGGTGTTGGTGACGGACACGTCGGCGGTGTGGGTCGAACCGGGCGTGCCGGCGATGTCGACCTGGCCGGTGTCGACCACGACGGTCTTCGCCCCGGGGGTGCCGTCCCCGTCGTCGTAGCCGCGGGCGGCCTCGACGGCGGCGCGGACGTTCAGCAGGCCCGCGCCCTGCTCCTCGGCCGGGACGCCGAGGTCGGTGGCGGTGCCGGTGAGGAACTTCTTCACCAGCGCCGGGGCGGGCGAGTCGCCGCCGTGGGTGTCGCGGTAGGCCTGGATGACCAGGGCGGCGGCGCCGGTGACGAACGGGGCCGACTGGCTGGTGCCGCCGAACGGCTGGATCGGCGAGGGCCGGCCGTTGTAGCCGGTGCACTCGGTGTACTTGGCCGGGTCCGGCGTGCAGACCGACCAGTCCGACTCGCCGGGGGCGACCAGGTCGACGGTCCGCCCGGCCTGGGTGAAGCCGCCCGAGGAGAGCGCGGAGATCCGGTTGTCGCTCCAGGTCCTGTTGGAGAACTGGGAGGCCGCGTAACCGGTCTGCTGGTAGTTCTGGTTGTCGGTGGAGGCGCCGACCGCGATCACGTACGGGTCGGTGGCCGGGGTGCCGACGGTGCCGCTGAGGCCGGCGTCGCCGCTGGAGACGGCCACGGTGACACCGGCCTTGACGGCCTGCTCGTTGAAGAGCGAGATGGTGTCGTGCGCGCCGCTGTCCGGGGTGACGTTGCCGCCGAAGGACTCGTTCAGGACGTCCACGTGGGCGACCCGCACCGCGTAGTCGATCGACTGGAGGATCGAGGAGTTGGACATCATCTCGCCGCCGGCCTTCAGCGCGACCAGGTCGGCGTCCGGGGCGAGGCCGCGGATGCGGATGTTGCAGCCGGCCGGGAGCGGGTGCGAGGCGTTGACGAACTTCGAGACGTCGTACACCTGGCGGCCCTGGGAGATGACCGCCGAGGCGTCGCCGAAGGCCTCCGCCGCGCCGCTCGGCGCGTCCCAGCCGTCGCCCGCGAAGTCCTGGTAGTCGACCACGGCGTGGGAGCCGTCGGCCCGGATGAAGTCCGGGTTGTTCGGGTCGAGCGCGTCGGCGATGTAGGCGACCTTGACGCCCTTGCCGGTGGCCAGGTCCTCCACGCCGGGCTTGCCGTTGCCGGTGACGGCCCGGGTCGAGTACAGGCCCTCCGGCTCCAGCAGCGGCTTGCTCGGGTCGGAGGGGCAGACCGTGTTGGTGGCGTTCTCCTCGGCGCCCCGACCGTTGCTGCCCGGAACGGCCTGCGGAGCGGTGGCGTTCTTGGGCGCCTCGGCCCCGGCGGCCGCGTCCTTGGCCGCCTTCGCCTTGCCGGCGGCCGGCGGGGCGACCTGGACCTGGGTGTCCGCCACCACGGCGGAGACGGCCGGGTCCGCCTGGAGCCGGGCGCGCAGGGCGGGGCCGACCTTGGCCGAGAAGGCGTTGCCGACCACGAACGTCTTGATGTCGGTACCGCCGGCCGCCTTGACCTCGTCCAGCAGCGGCGCCTGCGCGGCGGCGGCCTTCTGCTGCCGGGCGCCCAGGTGGCCGTGGTCGGCCGGGGCGTCCGCGATCTGGTCCTTGAGGATCACGATCACCGGTACCGGGGTCCCGTCCGGGGACGCCGCCTGGGCGTTCCGCGGTTCGGGGGCCGGCGCCGCGGTGGCCATGGTTCCCAGGCTCAGGACCATGGACGCGGCGGTGACCGAGACGGCGGCTGCTAGCTGGGTTTTCCGCCAGCCGATCATGTAAATCCTCTCGTCAAATGAAAGAGCTGACGCATTCCAACGCACCTGAGAGGATCACGACAAGAGGGTAAATCCCCATCAGAAAGTAAAGTTGACCATCAATCAGTAAAATTCACGGAGGATATCGGGCCGAATCGGCATCTTTCAGCCGATCGGCCCTGATCGGATCCGGCCGCTCGGCCGGGCGGCGGGGAGCCCGGGTCAGTACCCGGCCGACCGCTCCCGGGCGTCCGCCAGGTCCTCGGCGGTCGGCGCGTCGTCCTGGGTCAGCCGGTGGCGCCAGTACCCGGTGAAGTCGATGTCCGCCTTCGGCACCCCCTGCTCCTCGACCAGGTACCGCCGGATCGCCCGGACCGCGCCCGCCTCGCCGGCCAGCCAGACGAAGGGCTCGCCGCCCGGCAGGACGGCGTCCCGGAGCGCCTCGGCCAGCACGGCGCCCGGGGCGGCGCCGTCGCGGTGCAGCCACTCGACCTCCAGCTCGGCGCGGCTCTCCAGCTCCTGACGCTCCGCCCGGTCGGCGACCTCGATCCACAGGTACGCCCGCACGCCCTCGGGCAGCGCCTCGACCAGCGTCGCGATCGCCGGCAGCGCGGTCTCGTCCCCGGCCAGCAGCACCCAGTCGGCGGCGGCCGCGGCCTCGGCGAACGGCACCGCCGGGCCGTACAGCGCGGAGGGGCCGACCATCCCGAGCCGGTCCCCGGGCCGGGCCCGAAGCGCCCAGGCGGCGGCCGGGCCGGTGTCGCCGTGCAGCACGAAGTCGATCTCGACCAGCCGGGTGCCGGGCCGCCGGCGGCGCACGGTGAAGCCGCGCAGCAGCGGGCGCTCGGCCTCGGGGATCGCCAGGTAGGCCCGGTACCAGCCCATCGGGTCGTCCTGCCGGGCGGGCAGCACCGGCCGGCGCTGTCCCGGGCGCGGGAAGCAGAGCTTGACCTGCTGGTCGGGCGCGCCGCCGACGGTGTCGGGCAGTTCCTCGGCGGCGAAGGTGATCCGGGCGGTGCGCGGCGTGATCCGGCGGACCTCGACGACCTCGGCGAAGGTGACGGGCAATGTCATCGCGAAACCCCTTCGATTGGTAACCTTACGGCATAAAGAGTTGCCGTGGTGGCGATACTTTACGCCATAAGGAGATGCCGGATGACCGTCTATGCCGGGCAGGGCGACGCCCAGCGCTCACTGGCCCTGCTCTGGGGCGCGCCCGAGGAGCCCCGCACCGGGCGCAGCGGCCCCAGACCGGGCCTGACGGTGGACGCCATCGTGTCGGCCGCGATCGCGGTGGCCGACACCGAGGGCATGACCGCGCTGTCAATGCGCGCCGTCGGCGAGCGGCTCGGCCGCACCGCGATGGCGCTCTACACCTACGTGCCCGGCAAGGCCGAACTGCTCGACCTGATGCACGACCGGGTGCTCGCCGAACTCCCCACCGGGCAGCGGACGGTGGGCGGCTGGCAAGAGGCCGTCACCGCCTGGGCCGAGGAACTGTACGCCTGCTACCTGCGCCACCCCTGGGTGCTCCAGGTCTCGCAGGCCCGCCCGGTCCTCGGACCGGCCGAACTCGCCGCGATGGAGGCCCTGTTGGCGGCGTTGCGGCCGGCCGGGCTGCCGCCGCTGCGGCTGCGCGGGGCGGTCGCCGCGCTCTGGCAGTTCGTGCGCGGGCTGGCCGCCGCCACCGCCGACGCGCGCGGCGCGGCGGCCGCCACCGGCGTCACCGACGAGGACTGGTGGTCCGCCCGCTCGGCCCGACTGGCCGAGCTGGCACCGGACTTCGCGGAGCGCTTCCCCCTGCTCACCGCCCTCCAGGGCGCCGGCGGGGGCAGCCCGGAGGACGGCCGTCTTGAGGCGTTCCGCGGCGGGCTCGCCGTCCTGCTGGACGGCATCGCGGCGGCGGCGGAACCCTCGTCGGAGCCCCCGGGAGACAGGGCTTGGGGCACGGCTTGGGCCGACACGGCCTAACCGCGGCGGGCGGCCGGGATCGCCAGCAGGACGCCGAGCGCCGTCATGACGGCGTACCCGGCGGTCTCGTGCCCCTCCGGCACCAGGAACCGGACGAACCCGAACAGCCGGAAGCCGGCGATCCAGCCGGACACCAGTCCGGAGGCGCCGCCGACGATCAACACGAAACCGAGGTAGCCGAGCAGGGTCTTCATGCTCCCGAGCGTAGGAAGCCGCCCGGGGCCGGACATCCGACTTTCGGCGCGGGGAGGCGCCACCAAAGTCGTCCGCTCCCCGCGCGGCTCCGGACGGAGCAGCAGGTCCGGCGGCCCGGCGGCGGCCCGGGTACGTTCGCCGTGTGCTCCCCACCTACGCGGCGCAGAAGAAACCTTCCGTCACCAGGGCCGCGGCCGGCGCCGCCGCCTCCGCCCTGGTGCTCGCCGTGGCCGCCCCGGCGGCCCTCGCCCAGGACTCCGTCACCCCCGTCGGCGGGGAGCGGCTCGGCCGCCCTGCCGTCCGAGCTGACCGGCCGGTCCTGGCTGATCGCCGACGCGGCCACCGGCGAGGTGCTCGCCGCCCGCGACGCCCATCTGCCGCTGCCCCCGGCCAGCACCCTCAAGATGCTGTTCGCGGACACCGTGCTGCCCAAGTTCGACCGCTCGACGGAACACAAGGTCACCCCGGCCGAGCTGGCCAGCCTCGGCGCCGGCAGCAGCCTGGTCGGCGTCAAGGAGGACCTGCCGTACCGGGTCGAGGACCTCTGGCGGGGCGTCTTCCTCAGCTCCGGCAACGACGCCGTCCACGTCCTCGCCCACATGAACGGCGGCATCCAGCGCACCGTCGGGGAGATGCAGGACCGCGCCCGGACGCTCCAGGCCCGCGACACCAAGGTCGTCTCCCCCGACGGCTACGACATGGACGGCCAGGTCTCCTCCGCCTACGACCTCACCCTGTTCGCCCGGGCCGGGCTGCGCAACGCCGACTTCCGCGCCTACTGCTCCACCCGCACCGCGCGCTTCCCCGGCGGGATGGACAGGACCACCGGCCGGCGCACCAGCTTCGACATCGCCAACACCGACCGGCTGCTCGGCAAGTACCCGGGCCTGATCGGCGTCAAGAACGGCTACACCACCAACGCGGGCGCCACCTTCACCGGCGCCGCCGAGCGCGACGGCCGCACCCTGCTGGTGACGGTGATGCACCCCGAGGCCCAGGGCACCGTCTACGACGAGGCCGCCAGCCTGCTCGACTGGGGCTTCGCCGCCGCCGGGAAGGTCCAGCCGGTCGGCAAGCTGGTCGAGGACACCGCCGCGCCCTCCCCCACCGCCCAAGCCGAGGCCGAGCCGGAGGCCGCCGACCAGCTGCCGCCGTGGTCCCGCCCGGCGATCGGCGGCTCCGGCTCCGGCCTCGCCGCCGCCCTCTGGACGGCCGCCGCGTTCGGCACCGGCCTGGCCGCCTGGGCCACCGCCCGGATCACCACCCGCCGCCGCGCCGCCCCCGCCGTCCCGGAGCCGGCCTACCCCGGGGGCGGCGCCACCGCCGTCGGGGGCGCCACCGGCGCCGGCGCCCGCGGCCACCGCCGGCTGGCCCGCCGCACCCGCGCCCTGCTGCGCACCGCCCGCGCGGCCCGGCCGCCGCGCTGACCGCCGTGTCCGACACGCCCTAGACTTCCGGCCATGACCACGCCCGACTCCTCCGCCGCGGACCGGCTCGCCCGGATCGTCCAGCTCTCCTCGGGGAGCTACCTGCTCGTCACCACCTACAAGAAGGACGGCACCGCCGTGCCGACCCCGGTGTGGGTGGTGCGCGACGGGGAGGCGCTCGGCGTCTGGACCGTCGCGGACTCCTGGAAGGTCAAGCGGATCCGCAACCGCGCGGACGTGCTGGTCGGCCCGTGCGACGTCAAGGGCAGGCCGACCGGCGAGCAGTACCCCGCCACCGCCGAGATCCTCGGCCCCGAGCGCACCGGCGCCTACCGCACTCTGCTGCGTCAGAAGTACGGCCTGCTCGGCGTGCTCACCCTGCTCGGCAGCCGGCTGCGGCGCGGTGAGCGCGGCACCGTCGGCATCCGGATCACCCTGACGGACTGAACAGGGGCCCGACCGGCCACGGGTGCGGGCTCGCCGGCACGCCCGGCCTTCCGACGGACTCCGGCTCCGGGCTGAACCGCGCCTCCATCGCGTCCGCCAGGGTGCGCGGGCGCGGCTCGGCGAGCGAGCGCAGCACGGTCGTGGCGGCGGTCGAGCAGGGGCGTGGACGCGGCCGGCGATTTCGTCGGTGCGTGTCTCCATGGACCCGTCGCCCGCCCGACCGGCTGCCCGACCGGCCGCCCGGGCGCCGGACAGCCGCCGGACATGCCGGGCCGGTCCCCGGTTCGGCCGAGCGCGGTCGGCGGTGGCAGGCTTGACGGCCATGGAACAGAACGAGGCGCCGCCGCTCCCCCTGCTGGTGGTGGACGGCGCGAACGTGGTCGGCTCCGTCCCGGACGGCTGGTGGCGGGACCGGCGGGGCGCCGCCGAGCGGCTGCGGGACGCGCTGGTCGCCGTCGCCGAGCGGGGTGTGCCGGGCCGTCCGGGCCCCCTGGAGGTGGCCCTGGTGGTGGAGGGCGCCGCCCGGGGCGCCGCCGGGGTGCCCGGGGTGCGGGTGGTCGAGGCGACCGGCAGCGGGGACGACCGGATCGTGGACCTCGTCCGGACGGCCCTCGCCGAGGCCCCGGAGCGCCCCTGCCTCGTGGTCACCGCCGACCGCGAACTGCGCTCCCGGGTCGGCGCGTTGGGCGCCGAGGTGACCGGGCCGCGCAGCGTGCGGCCCTAGGCCGTGCCTCATGATCCGCGTCGGATCATGGGACCCGGCCTAGGGCGCGTATTTGGTTGTGATCAAGGGGTGGTGCTGGTGAGGTCTTTGATCCAGATCATCGCGCCGCGAAGGTGGAGGCCGGCGAGGTAGCTCGCAGGGGTTTTGTCGCAGCGGGTGGCGATGCCTCGCCAGGCCTTGAGCTTGTTGATCAGTCGCTCGACGGTGTTGCGTTCCTTGTAGAGCTCGGCGTCGTGGCCGACGGGCCGCCCGCCCCTGCTGCCCTTCTTCTTCCGGTGGGCGGCCTGGTCCCGCTTCTCCGGGATGACGGCCTTAATACGGCGGCCGCGCAGGTGGGCGCGGTTGCCGCGGGACGAGTAGGCCTTGTCCCCGGCGACCGCGTCGGGTCGGGTGCGGGGGCGGCCGACGGGGACACGGACACGGACCTTCTTCAGCACGGGGATGAACTGCGGGCTGTCGGCCGCCTGCCCCTCGGTCAGGATGAACGCCAACGGGCGGCACTTGCGGTCACCCGCGACGTGGACCTTGCTGGTCTGCCCACCCCTGGAGCGTCCGAGCAGGGCTTCCTTCAGGCGGAGTCTGTGCCGGCGTCGGATGCGTCGCCGTTCCTCCCGTTCTGTGTCGTCGACGGCTTCCCGCCCGGCTTGTCCCTCCGTGCCGCCCCCTTTTGCCGGGCGGTCTCCGCTTCGTCGGCGGCCTTCTCCAGGGCGGCCAGCGTGTCGGGATCGAGGTGCATCCCAGCGGCGTCGTGGTGGGCCCGGACAGTCGTGGAGTCCACGCTGACCAGGGACAGGTCCACCTCACCGCGCTTCGCGGCCTCGGCGATCACGCCTTCCAACAACGCCTCGAAGACGCTGGCGTCACGCCACTGGCGGAAGCGGTTCGAGACGGTCGACCAGGCGCCGAACTCCCGCGGCATCTCCCGCCACTGCGCGCTCGTCCTGAAGCGCCAGATCACACCCTCGAACTGCTGCCGCAGCCGCTCGGGGTACGGGCCGTACTCGCCGATCGGCAAGTACGGCCCGATGAACTCCCACTCCGCATCGGATAGCTGCGCTCGCGTCACGCAACATGGTCTACCGGATCAGGACCTGCCCACGCAGGCGAATCACGCAATTGATCACAACCAAATACGGGCCCTAGACCGGCCCCGCGGTGAACACCAGCGAGGCGTTGTGGCCGCCGAAGCCGAAGGAGTTGGTGAGCGCGGCCGCGACGGCGCCGTGGCGTGGCCGGCCGGCCACCACGTCGAGGCCGATCGCCGGGTCGAGCCGGTCCAGGTTGGCGGTCGCCGGGATGACGCCGTCCCGGACGGCGAGGACGGTGGCGATCGCGCCCATCGCGCCGGCCGCGCCGAACAGGTGGCCGGTCATCGACTTGGTGGCAGTGACGGCCGGGTGCGGGCCGACGGCCGCCCGGACCGACTCGGCCTCCGTGAGGTCCCCCGAGGGGGTGGACGTCGCGTGGGCGTGGACGAACCGGATGTCGCCCGGCCCGAGGTCGGCCTCGGCCAGGGCCCGGCGCATCGCGCGGATCTGACCGTCCGGGTGGGCCGCGGTGATGTGGTGGGCGTCGGAGGTGACGCCCGCGCCGGCCAGCACGGCGTGCACCCGGGCGGAGCGCGCGGCGGCGAACTCCGCCCGCTCCAGGACGACCAGGGCGGCCCCCTCGCCGATGACGAACCCGTCCCGGTCGACGTCGAACGGCCGGGACGCCCGCCGCGGCTCGTCGTTGCGGGTGGAGTGCGCCTTGGCCTGGGCGAACCCGGCCAGCGGGAGCGGGTGGACGCACGCCTCGGATCCGCCGGCCACGACCACGTCGGCGCGGCCCAGCCGGATCAGGTCCAGGCCCATCGCGATGGCCTCGGCGCCGGAGGCGCAGGCGCTGACCGGGGTGTGGGCACCGCCCCGCGCGCCGAGTTCGATGCTCACCCACGCCGCCGGCCCGTTCGCCATCAGCATCGGGATGGTGTGCGGGGAGACCTTGCGGACGCCCGAGGCCTCCAGCACGTCGTCCTGCCCGAGCATGGTGAGCGCTCCGCCCGTCCCGGTGCCGATGACCACGGCCAGCCGCTCCGGCTCGACCTCGGGCCGTCCGGCGTCGGCCCAGGCCTCACGGGCGGCGATCAGCGCGATCTGCTCGCACCGGTCCAGCCGGCGGGCCCGCACCCGGTCGAGCACCTCACCCGGTTCGACCCGCAGTCGGCCGGCGATCCGCACCGGCAGCTCGGCCGCCCACTCCTCCTCGATCGCGCTGATCCCGGAGTCCCCGGCCAGCAGCCCGGCCCAGGTCGAGGCGACGTCCCCGCCGAGTGGCGTGGTGGCTCCCATCCCGGTCACCACTGCGTTCATCTGGCAGTCCTCCTCTTTTGTCGGTAGAGCACAGCTCCCGAACCGGGGCCGGTCGAGAGGTGCTCTCGGCATCTGTCACCCTGCCAGGGGACTTGGTGATTCTCGGGCACGGCTCCCGACGGATTCCCCCGGTCAGGGTTTGTAGGGTTTTGCCGATGCGGTACCGCGGACCGGGTGCTGCGCCGCTCGGTGCCCGGAGAACTTCCGGCCGTACGGGAACCATCGCGGCGCCGCGTCCGACTGCTGGGGCGTGAGTGCGAAGTCGCCGGGAGTCCGGCCGTTGAGTGTGCTGGCGGGATTCGTCCTGCTGCTGGTGGTGGTGTTCGTGGTGGCCTACGCGGTGGGCCGCCAGGTGGGGCCGGTGGCGCCCGGGCTGCGGCCGAGCGGCGGGAGCGGCTCGTCGCCCGGGATGGTCGGGCACGACATGGGCGGGATGCGGTGAGCGCCGCCACCGAGGCCGTGGTCGCCACGGACCTCGCGGTCGGCGGGATGACCTGCGCCGCGTGCGTGGGCCGGGTCGAGAAGCGGCTGTCCCGGATCGAGGGGGTGACGGCCGGGGTGAACCTGGCCACCGGGCGGGCCCGGGTGCTGCACCCGGCCGAAGTCGCCGTCACCGAGCTGGTGGCGGCCGTCGAACGAGCGGGCTACACCGCCGATCCGCTGCCCGCCGGGGCGCCGGTCGCCGCGCCGCCCGAGGAGCCGGACGGACGGTGGCGACTGCTGGTCACCGCCCTGCTGGCCGTCCCGGTGCTGGTGCTGTCGATGGTGCCCTCGGCCCAGTTCACCGCCTGGCAGTGGGTCTGCTTCGCCCTCGCCGTCCCGGTGGTGACCTGGGGGTCGGCCGGCTTCCACCGCCGGGCCTGGCAGGGGCTGCGGCACGCGGCGGCGACCATGGACACCCTGGTGAGCCTCGGCGTCCTGGCCTCCTTCGGCTGGTCGACGTACGCGCTGTTCTTCGGCGGGGCCGGCGATCCGGGCATGCGGATGCCGTTCTCGCTGACCGCCGACGGCGGCGGCGCGGCCGACGTGTACCTGGAGGCGGCGGTCGGCGTGCCGCTGTTCGTCCTGGCCGGGCGGTTGCTGGAGGGCCGGGTGCGCCGCCGCGGCGGGTCCGCGCTGCGCGCGCTGGCGGAGCTGGGCGCCAAGCAGGTCTGCCTGCGCCCGCCGGACGGCGAGGAGCGCCTGGTGCCGGTCGAACTGCTGCTGCCCGGGCAGGAATTCGTGGTCCGGCCGGGCGAGCGGGTGGCCACCGACGGGGTGGTGGTCGAGGGAGGTTCGGCGCTGGACCTGAGCCTGCTGACCGGGGAGAGCGTCCCGGTCGAGGTCGGCCCCGGGGATCGGGTGGCGGGCGCCACGGTGAACGTCGGCGGCGCGCTGGTGGTCCGGGCCACGGCCGTCGGCGCGGACACCCAACTGGCCCGGATCACCGCGCTGGTGGCCGAGGCCCAGGCCGGCAAGGCGCGGGCGCAGCGGCTCGCGGACGCGGTGGCCGGGGTGTTCGTGCCCTGTGTGCTGGCGGTCGCGGCGAGCGTGCTGGGTTTCTGGCTGGGCGCGGGCGCGGCCCCGCGGGCGGCGGTGACGGCGGCGGTGGCGGTGCTGGTGGTGGCCTGCCCGTGCGCGCTCGGGCTGGCCACGCCGACGGCGCTGCTGGCGGCCACCGGGCGCGGCGCGGAGCTGGGCGTCCTGGTGCGCGGTCCGGAGGTGCTGGAGAGCCTGCGCCGGGTGGACACCGTGGTGATGGACAAGACCGGGACGCTGACCACCGGCCGGATGGAACTGGCCGCCGTCACCACGGCCGACGGGGTCACCGAGGAGGAGGTGCTGCGGGCGGCGGGCGCCGTCGAGCACCGCTCCGAGCACCCGATCGGCCGGGCCGTCGCGGCGGCGGCCCGGGAGCGCTGCGGTCCGCCGCCGGCCGTGGACGGCTTCGCGTCCGCCACCGGGCTCGGGGTGTCCGGGACGGTCGAGGGCCGGCCCGTCCGGGTGGTGCGGCCGGACGGCACCGTGCTGCCGCCGGACCTCGCCGAGGCGGTCGGGGCCGCCGCGAAGGCGGGCCGCACCGCCGTCGCGGTCGAGCTGGACGGGAGGGCGGCGGCCGTGCTGGCGGTCGGCGACACGCTGCGCCAGGGCAGCTGGCGGGCGCTCCACCGGCTGCGCGGGCTGGGCCTGGAGACCGTCCTGCTGACCGGGGACGGCCCCGGCGCGGCCCGGGCGGTGGCCGCCGAACTGGGCATCGAGCGGGTGCACGCCGGGGCCTCGCCCGAGGACAAGGCCGCGGTGGTGGCGGAACTGCGCGCCGCCGGACGGACGGTCGCGGTGGTCGGCGACGGCGTCAACGACGCGGTGGCACTGGCCTCGGCCGACCTCGGGGTGGCGCTGGCCTCCGGCAGCGACGCCGCGATCGGCGCGGCCGGGCTGACCCTGGTGCGCGGTGACATCGAGGCCGTGGTGGACGCGGTCCGGCTGGCCCGGCGGACCCTGGCCACGATCCGGGTCAACCTGCTGTGGGCCTTCGGCTACAACCTGGTGCTGATCCCGCTGGCGGCGGTCGGGCTGCTCAACCCGATGCTGGCGTCGGTCGCGATGTCGCTCAGCTCGCTGCTCGTGGTGGGCAACAGCCTGCGGCTGCGCACCTGGGAACCGGGCCGGGGCGGCTCCGCGCGACGGGGAGGACTGCGGTGAAGGCGGTCGAACGGCTCGTGGTGGCCGGCCCGCCGGTCGGCGCGGCGCTGCTCGCCCTGGTCCTGCTCACCGGCTGGACGGTGGTCGGCGGGGCCGGCCGCGCCCGACCGGTCGGGGCCGGGCCGGGCTGGGTACTGCTGCCGGCCGCGGGCGCGTCCCCCGCCACGGCGGCGTTCTTCACGATCCGCAACCCGGGCGACGTCCCGGACGAACTGACCGGCGCCACCTGGGAGTTCAGCGGCCGGATCACCCCGAAGCGGCACCTGCACCAGGGGGCGGCGGGCCGCTGGGAAGCGGCGGCCCTGGCGGTGCCGGGCGGCGGCGAACTGCGGATGTCCCCGGAGGACTCCGATCTGATGATCGCCGACCCGCCGCCGCTGCGGGCCGGCCAGTGGGTGGAGTTCACCCTCACCTTCCGGCACAGCCCGCCGCTGCGGCTCGGCGCGCAGGTCCTGCCGGCGGCCGAGCGGCCGCGCTGACGGCAGGACGACAGGACGGAAGGACGGCAGGACGGAAGGACGGCAGGACGGAAGGACGGCAGGGCCACCCCCTGGGGGCGATCCGGCCTCCTGCCGTCCTGGGTGGCCGCTCAGGCCACCGGGCCGCGCTCGCCGAGGATCTCCTCGACGGAGCGGCGCGGGGTGGCCGCTCCGGGCGGGCCGTAGCCGGTGCGCAGCACCAGCTGGACGTGGCCCGGCCCGGCGGCCGGGTCGCGCAGCGCCCAGCGGGTGTCCGGCCACTCGATCGCCTGGTGCCAGATGGTGAGCCGTAGGCCGTGCAGGGTGGCCAGCAGCCAGACCCGCTCCAGCGCCTGTCCGGTGCGCAGCCAGTCGAGCGGACCGTCGCCGGGGGTGGTGAGGGTGCACAGCTGGGGCAGCGCCTCGAAGCGGCGGGAGGGCTGGGCGGGGCCCTGCGGCGGGTGGCCGGAGAACTCGCGCATCGGCACCCGGGCCTCATGGTCCTGCGGGCCGAGCGCGGAGCGCGGGATGCCGTCCTCGGCGCTGCCGTCGTCGGGCCGCAGCCAGGCGCGGGTCTCGGCGGTCCGGGCCGGGTCGGCGGCGTTGCGGCTCTCCGCCTCGGCGGTCAGGTCCAGGACCCGCCGTACGCCCTCCTCCTCCAGCGCGGCCAGCGCCACGCCCTCGGCGCGGGCAGCCTCGATCAGCTCGCCGATCACGGCCTCGGGCACGTCACGCTGGGCGAAGGGCTCGCGGCTGGTGTGCCGGGCGGCGATGGCGGGGTAGAGGTCGCGGCCGAAGGGCACCGCCGCGGCGGCGGGGCGGGAGAGGTCGAACACGGCGAGCAGTTCGGGTTCGGCGACCTCCGGCAGCAGCCGGACCAGCGGTTCGCGGTCCAGCTGCCCGGCCGCCACCCGCAGGTTGAACACGGCCGCGCCGACCGCGATGTGCACGGCGGCGCCGACCGGGTCGGCCAGCGGTGCGGTGCGCCCGGTGTCGGCGTACACGGCGAGCCCGCGCCCGTCCGGGGTCGGTACGAAGCGCCAGGGCTGGCTGTTGTGCAGCGACGGCGCCGCGCCGCCCGCGGCGGCCAGCAGACGCAGGTCGGCTGCGCTGAGCATCTGGGTGAGAGCCGGGTCGAGCGTCATGGCGTTCCACTCCTTCAACCGCGGGGCTTCGGCTGCGGGGCCCGCGGGCGGGCGTCCGGGGTCCGCTGCTTCCGAGCGTGCGCCCCCTCGACGCCGGGCGACAGGGCCTTAGGC
>NZ_JBHUAF010000181.1:0-16226 GCF_042789895.1 Kitasatospora sp. NPDC056783 | reverse complement strand
GCCAGTCGCCGAAGCGCGCGTCGGCCGCGCCGCCCGGCTGGAGGGCGGCGGAGGCGGCCTTGACGACCCGGGCGCTGGACTCGCCGTTGGTGAGGACGACCAGGCCGGAGCCCTGGTGGACCTTGAACATCGAGACCGCCTGGTAGCCGCCCGGCGATCCGCCGTGGCCGAACTCGACGTCCGGGCCGCTGTCGTCGACGATCGTGCCGAGGCCGAAGAAGCTGGTGCTGTGTGGGGTCAGCATCTGCTCCGCGAGTTCGCGTCCGATCAGGCCGAGCGGGCGGCCGAGGTAGCAGCGGCGGACTTCCATCTCCAGCTTGGCGAGGTCGGCGGCGGTGCTCCACAGGCCGGCCGCGGACTTCTCCGGGTGGATCAGCCAGCCGCCCTCCAGGGTCCGCCCCTCGGTGTCGTGCCCGAGGGCGACGGGCCGGCCGGCGGTCTCCGGGAAGGACTGGTCGAAGCCGCTGTGCGCCATGCCGAGCGGGCCCAGCACCAGCGTGTCCATGAGGTCGGCGAAGGCCTCGCCGGTCACGTCCGTGACCATCTGCTCCAGCAGCGTGTAGTGGGCGTTGGACTGCCGGAAGGTGCCCGCCATCTCCTGCCGGACCGGGCCGGAGGCCGGCCGGACCTCGCCGCGCAGCAGCTCCACCGGGGTGGCCACCCGCTGCCCGCGCCGCACTCCGCGCCTCGGCGTCTCGGTCAGCCCTGCGGTGTGGCTGAGCAGTTGACGGACCGTCACTCCGATCAGGCCGGGCAGTCGCCAGGACGTGAGGTAGCGGTTGACGTCCTCGTCCAGGCCGATCAGACCCTCCTGGACCAGCATCAGGACGCCGAGCGCGGTGACGTGCTTGCCCCAGGAGCCGACCTGGAAGAGCGTGTCCGCCGTCACCGGCTCGCTCGACCCGGCGGCCAGGGTGCCCAGCGCCTCCAGGGCGACCAGTTCTCCGCCCTCGACCACCGCGATGCTCGCGCCGGGGACTCCGACCTCCTCCAGCACGGCCGTCAGCGAGTCGAGCGAGACCGGGGGCGAGGCCGGCCGCGACACCGGGGAGACGGCCGGGGCGGCCGGTGCCGGGGTGTCCAGGGCGCGCGGGGCGCGGCCCGTCGCCAGGTCGACCGCTGCCGCCAACTGCCCCAGGGTGTCGTGCTGGTAGAGCATGAAGAGGGTCACCGGGAGGTCGGCCTGCCGGGCGGCGGCGATCACCTTGATGACCAGGATCGAGTCGCCGCCGAGGCGGAAGAAGTTGTCCTCGGTGCCGATCCGCTCGATGCCGAGCGCCGCCGACCAGAGTGCGGCGATCCGCCTCTCGGTGTCGGTGCGCGGCTCGACGTACGCGCGGTCGGACTCCGTCCAGGAGCCGGGCTCGGGCAGGACGTTGCGGTCCACCTTGCCGTTGGCGGTGAGCGGGATGGTGTCCAGCTCCACGAAGAGCTGCGGGATCATGGTGTCCGGCAGCGACCGCGCCAGCAGTTCGCGCAGCTCGTCCGGCCGGGCCGGCTCCCCGCCGACGGGCACCAGGTAGCCGACCAGGCGCTGGTGGCCGTTCGGGTCGGTGCGGACCGCGGCGACGGCCTCCGCGATGTACGGCAGGCGGGTCAGCGCCGCCTCGATCTCGCCGAGTTCGATCCGCACGCCGCGGATCTTCACCTGGTGGTCGACCCGGCCCAGGAACTCCAGGCCGCCCTCGTCGTTCCAGGCGACCACGTCGCCGGTGCGGTACAGCCGCGATCCTGCCGGGCCCCACGGGTCCGGCAGGAAGCGCTCGGCGGTCAGCTCGGGCCGGCCGCCGTAGCCGCGGGCCACGCCCACGCCGCCGACGTACAGCTCGCCCGCCACGCCGACGGGAACCGGCGCCATCCCGGCGTCCAGGACGCGCAGTCGGGTGTTGCGCACCGAGCGGCCGATGGTCACCCGGGCCTCGCCGATCGGGTCGCCGGCGGCGATCAGGGCGTGGGTGACGTCGTCCGAGCACTCGGTCGGGCCGTAGGCGTTGACCATCGGCACTCCGGGGAAGCGGGCGAACCACCGCCGGCACAGGTCCGGCGGCAGGGCCTCTCCGGTGACCACCATCCATCGCAGGAAGGGGAGTTCGACGGTCAGCGCGCCGGAGTCCCAGGCGTCCATCGCGGCGCGCAGCAGCGAGGGGACGACCTCCAGGACGGTGATCCGCTCCTCGGCGACCCGGGGCAGCAGGGCCAGCGGGTCGACCGAGGTCGCGGCGTCCACGACCCGCACCGAGCCGCCGACCACCAGGGTGGAGAGCATCTGCCAGACCGAGATGTCGAAGGCCATCGAGGCGTTCTGCACCACCGAGTCGGCGGCCGTGATGGCGAGGTCCTCGACCTTCGCCAGCAGGTGGTTGGCCATGCCCCGGCGGTGCACCAGGACGCCCTTGGGGCGGCCGGTGGAGCCGGAGGTGTAGATGACGTAGGCGAGGTCGTCCGGCCCGGCCAGCGGGGCGGGGTTCTCGGACGGGGTGTGGCTCCACTCCTCCGGCCGGTCCAGCAGCACCGGCAGGGCGGCCAGGCCCGGGGCGGCGGACAGCAGTGGCGCCATCCGGTGGGTCTCGGTCAGCAGCACCGCGATGTCCGCGTCCTGGGCCATGTAGCCCAGGCGCTCGGCCGGGTGGTCCGGGTCGAGCGGCAGGTAGGCGCCGCCGGCCTTGAGCACCGCGAGCACCGCGATGACGGTGGACGGCGAGCGGTCGGCGCAGATGCCCACCAGGGTGTCCCGGCCGACGCCGAGCCCGCGGAGGTGGTGGGCGAGCCGGTTGGCCCGCGCGTTGACCTCGGCGTAGTCCAGCACCACGCCGTCGGCGGTGATCGCCGGGCGGTGCGGGGTGAGCGCGGCGTGCCGCTCGAACTCGGCCTCGGCCATCAGCCACACCTGCTCGCGGTCGGTGGCCGTCCAGGCGGCCAGCCGCTCCTCGTCCTGCGGGGCGAGGTAGGTGGTGCGGGCGTCGCCGTCCGGGTCGGCGGCCATCGCGGCCAGCACGGCACGGTACATCCCGGCCAGCCGGGCGCCGTTGGCCGGGCTGAGCACCGAGGTGTCGGCGGTCAGGTTGAGGCCGGCGCCGCCGGTGGCGACGCTGAGCGCGAACTCGGTGCTGCTCTCGCCGATGGCGGCGGTGGCGTCGATCTCCTCGCTGTCGAAGCCGCGGAAGTCGTGGTAGTTGAAGATCACGTCGATCTGCCGCCGGCCGCCGGCCAGTTCGCGCTGGATCGCCTGGAGCGGGTAGCGGCGGTGCGACCAGAGCTCGACCTCGCGGGCGAAGACCTGCTCGACCAGCTCGCGCCAGGTCCGGGCGGAGCGGTCCGCCGCGAACGGCAGGGTGTTGAGGTACATGCCCTGCACCCGGTCGGCGCCGGGCGCCTCCGGACGGGCGTCGCAGACCAGGCCGGTGTGGAAGCGCCCGTCCTCGGTCAGCTGGCTCATCACCTTGAGGTGGGCGGCGAGCAGGACGCTCTTCACCGACACCTTCGCCCGGGCCGCGAAGGCCCGCAGCGGCTGCTCCAGGTCGCCGAGCGGCACCTGGCTGACGTGCGGGCGGCCCTCGCCCGGGGCGCCCCAGCCGGCCGGCACGGTGACCGGGGCGTGGCGCCCGACGATCCCCTGCCAGTAGCCGCGGTCCTCCGCCGAGGCGAGCGAGGCCAGCTCCCCGGCCACGAAGTCGGCGAAGCGCACGCCCGGCGCCTCGTACGGGCCGGCCTCGCCGCCGTCGCGGTACGCCCGGTAGACCTCGACCAGCTCGGTGAGCAGGGCGAACTGGCTCCAGCCCTGGGTCAGCGCGTGCGGCTGGGTGAACGCCAGCCGCCAGCCGCCCGGTTCGTCCAGGTGCACCGCGACCCGCAGCAGCGGCGGGGCGGCGGGGTCGAAGACGTCGGCGCGCTCGGCGGCGAAGAACGCCTCCAGCGCGGCCCGGCGGCCCGCCCCGTCCAGCTCGCGCAGGTCGTGCACGGTGACCGGGACCTCCAGCTCGCGGTGGACGAGCTGGAGCGGGGTGGAGAACCCGGTGAGGTCGAAGGAGGTGCGCAGCGTCTCGTGCCGGCGGGTCAGCTCCCGGACGGCCAGCCGCAGCGCGGACTCGTCGAAGGGCCGCTCGTCGGTGATCCGGTACGAGACGCACTGGTGGTAGCTGGCCTCGCCGCCGGAGAGCATCTCGACCAGCATGCCGAGCTGCACCTGGGTGGCCGGGTAGGCGTCCGCGACGCCCCGCGGCAGGGCCGCCAGGTCCTCGTCGGGGAGCAGCGCGAACGGCTCGACCGCGGCGGGCGCCTCGGCGGGGGCCGGGCGGCCGGTGATCAGCTCGCCCAGCCCGGCGACGGTGCGCCGCTCGAAGACGTCCTTCACGGCCACGTCGTACCCGGCCCGGCGCAGCGCGCCGACCAGGGTGACGGCGCGGATGGAGTCGCCGCCGAGCTCGAAGAAGCCGTCCTCGACGCCGACCCGCTCGACTCCGAGCACCTCGGTCCAGACCGCGGCGAGCTGCTCCTCGACCGGGGTGCGCGGGGCCACGTACGCGGCCTCGTCGACCTGGGCCAGGCCGTCCGGGGCGGGCAGCGCGGCCTTGTCGAACTTGCCGTTGACGGTCAGCGGCATCGCCGCCAGGGTGACGAACGCGGCCGGGACCATGTAGTCGGGCAGCGAGCGGGCGAGCAGTGCCCGCAGCTCCTTGGCCGAGGGGCCCTCCTCGCCGCTGGGCACCAGGTAGCCGACCAGCCGGTCGTCCCGGACCACCACGACGGCCTGCCGGATGCCGGGGTGCTCCAGCATCACGCCGGCGATCTCGCCGAGTTCGATGCGGTAGCCGCGGATCTTGACCTGGGTGTCGATCCGGCCGAGGAACTCCAGGGTGTTGTCGGGGCGGCGGCGGGCGAGGTCGCCGGATCGGTAGAGGCGGGAGCCGGCCGGGCCCCACGGGTCGGGGACGAAGCGTTCGGCGGTCAGTTCGGGGCGGCCGAGGTAGCCGCGGGCCACGCCCGGTCCGGCGACGTGGATCTCGCCGGGGACGCCGACCGGGACCATCCGCCCGGCGTGGTCCAGCAGATGAATCCGAAGATCGCCGAGCGGGTCGCCCACGCGGTTGCCCGCAAGCGGGTCAAGGTCGTCCTCCTCGATCCGGTGGAAGGTGGAGTGCACGGTGGTCTCGGTGATGCCGTACATGTTGATCAGCCGGGGCCGGTCGAGGCCCATCAGGTCGGCCCAGGGCCGCAGTTCGGGGACTTCGAGCTTCTCGCCGGCGAAGACGACGGCGCGCAGCTCCAGCCGGGCCAGTCGCGGGTCCCGCTCCACGGCGGCGGAGACCAGCGAGCGGAACGCGGTCGGGGTCTGGGAGAGGACGGTGACCTTCTCGGCGACCAGCAGGTCGAGGAAGTCCTCCGGCGAGCGGGTGACGGCCTGCGGGACGACGACCACCCGGCCGCCGAACAGCAGCGCGCCCCACATCTCGAAGACGGAGACGTCGAAGGCGTACGAGTGGGACATCGAGAGGACGTCCGAGCCGTCGAAGCCGTAGTGCTCGTGGGCGGTGGTCATCAGCCGGACCACGTTGGTGTGGGTGAGCACGCAGCCCTTGGGCTTGCCGGTGGAGCCCGAGGTGTAGATCACGTAGATCACGTGTTCGGGGGAGGAGACCGGTTCCGGGTTCACGGCCGGTCGGGAGGCGATCTCCCCGGCGTCCCGGACCAGTTCGATCACGGTGCCGGGGAAGACGCCGGCCAGCACCGGGGCGGTGCCGGGGGAGACGATCGCCAGCTTGGCGCCGGAGTCCTCCAGGGCGTAGCCGAGGCGGTCGCTCGGGTGGGCCGGGTCCAGCGGGAGGTAGCCGGCGCCGGACTTGAGGATGCCGAGCAGGGTGGGCAGCAGGTCGGCGCCGCGCTCCAGGCACATGCCGACCAGGTCCTCCGCGCCGACGCCGAGGGAACGCAGGTGGTGGGCCAGGCGGTTGGCCCGCTCGTTGACCTCGGTGTAGGTCAGGTGGACGTCGCCGGCCGAGACGGCGAGGGCGTCCGGGGTGCGGGCCGCCTGGCGCTCGAACAGCTCGTGCACGGTGGCCTCGACCGGGGTGACGCGCTGGGCGGCGCCGTCGGTGAGCAGGGCCAGTTCGGCGGGGGAGACGTGGATCGCCGTGGCGTCGCCGTCCGGGTCGGCGGCCATCGCCTCCAGCACCGCGCGGTACATCCCGGCCATCCGTTCCAGGTTGGCGGGGCTGATGCTGCGCGGGGCGGCGGTGAGGATGATGTGCCCGGCGCGGGAGGCGACGGTCAGCGGGAACTCGGTCGGGCTGTCGTCGATCGCCTCGGTCTCCTGGTCGAGCAGGTCGCCGTCGATCTGGTGGAAGTCCTGGTAGTTGAAGTAGACCTCCATCAGCCGCTCGGCGCCGCCCCATTCGCGCTGGACGGCCGGGAACGGGTAGCGGCGGTGCGGCCACAGGCCGACCTCGTGGGCGAAGGTCGACGCCACCAGCTCGCGCCAGGTCCGGGCGGAGCGGTCGTGGACGATCGGGAGCGTGTTGAGGTACATGCCCAGCACCCGGTCCGCGCCCAGCCGTTCGGGCCGCGCGTCGCAGACCAGGCCGGAGTGGAAGGACCGCTCCTCGGTCAGCTGGCTGAGCACCTTGAGGTGGGCGGCGATCACGACGCTCTTGAAGGAGGCCTTGGCCTTGGTGGCCAGCGCGCGCAGCGCGGGTTCCAGGTCGCGCAGGTCGGCGGCGGCCTTCACGGTGCCGCGCTCGGCGGTGGCGTCGCCCCAGCCGGCCGGCAGCAGGTAGCGGGCGTGGCCCTGGACGACGCCCTGCCAGTAGGCGCGGTCCTCGGGCGACTCCAGCGACTCCAGCTCGCCGGCGATGAAGTCGGCGAAGCGGACGTCCGGGACTTCGGGGCTCTCCGGGGCGAGGCCGTCGCGGATGCGGACGTAGGTGCGCAGGATCTCCATCAGCAGGGAGTGCTGGCTCCAGCCCTCCATGACCGGGTGGCACTCGGTGACCGCGATCCACCAGCCGTCGTCGGTGACCAGCGCGTGGTAGCGCATCAGCGACGGGACGGTGAGGTCGAACAGGTCGGCCCGCTCGGCGGCGGTGTGGGCGCGGATCCGGCGGGCCGTCTCCTCGGCGCCCAGGCCGCGCAGGTCGGTCGTCCCGGCGGCGGTGGCGGCGGTGGCGTGCACCAGCTGCATGGGGCGGGAGAAGCCGGTCAGGTGGATCGAGGTGCGCAGCATCTCGTGCCGCTCGGTGACGAGGCGGACGGCCGCCTCGAACGCCGGGTGGTCGAAGGGCCGGTCGTCCTTGATCCGGCCGGCGCTGACGTTGTGGTAGTTGTTCAGGCCCTCGTCGGCCAGCATCTCGACCACCATGCCGAGCTGCACCTGGGAGAGCGGGTAGGCGTCGGTGACGCCCTCGGGCAGCAGCGCGCGGTCCTCGTCGGAGATCAGCGCGAACGGCTCCACCGCGGTGAGGTCCGGCGCCGGGGCCGGGCGGCCGGTGATCAGCTCACCGAGCCGGGCCACCGTGCGGTGCTCGAAGACGTCCCGGACGGCGAGGTCGAAGCCGCTCTCGCGCAGCGCGCCGACCAGCGCGACGGCGCGGATGGAGTCGCCGCCGAGCTCGAAGAAGCCGTCCTCGACGCCGACCCGCTCGACCCCGAGCACCTCGGCCCAGACCGCGGCGACCTGCTCCTCGACCGGGGTGCGCGGGGCCACGTACGCCGCCCCGGTGCCCAGGTCGCCCTGGTCGGGGGCGGGCAGGGCGCGCTGGTCGAGCTTGCCGTTGACGGTGAGCGGGACGCGCTCCAGGGCGACGAAGGCGGTGGGCACCATGTAGCCGGGCAGCGCGGCCGAGCAGTGCCCGGCCAGGTCGGCGCCGGCGGGCAGCTCGGCCCCGGCCGGGACCAGGTAGGCGACGAGGCGCTTGTCGCCGGGTGTGTCCTCGCGGGCCACCACGACGCCGTCCTTGACGCCCGGGTGCTCCTGGAGCACCTTGGCGATCTCGCCGAGTTCGATGCGGTAGCCGCGGATCTTGACCTGGGTGTCGATCCGGCCGAGGAATTCCAGGGTGCCGTCGGGGCGGCGGCGGGCGAGGTCGCCGGAGCGGTAGAGGCGGGAGCCGGCCGGGCCCCACGGGTCGGGGACGAAGCGTTCGGCGGTCAGTCCGGGGCGGCCGAGGTAGCCGCGGGCCACGCCCGGTCCGGCGACGTGGATCTCGCCGGGGACGCCGATCGGGGCGAGCTCGCCGTTCGCGTCGAGCAGCCGGATGCCGAGGTCGGCCAGCGGGTGGCCGATGGCGTTGCCGGCTCCGGCGGCGAGGTCCGCGGCACCGACCGGGTGGTGGGTGGTGTGCACGGTGGTCTCGGTGATGCCGTACATGTTGACCAGCTCGGGGGTGTCCAGCCCGCGACGCTCGACCCACTCGCACAGTGCCGCGAAGTCCAGCGCCTCGCCGCCGAACACCACGGTGCGCAGGGCGAGTTCGGCGGGTGTGGTGCGGCGGCCGTCGGCCCGGATCAGCTGGGCGAAGGCGGACGGGGTCTGGTTGAGCACGGTGACGCGCCGCTCGGCCAGCAGGTCGAGGAAGAGCTCCGGGTCCCGCGCGGTGAGGCTCGGCACGACGACGACCCGGCCGCCGTGCAGCACGGCGCCCCAGATCTCCCAGACGGAGAAGTCGAAGGCGTAGGAGTGGAACATCGTCCAGACGTCGTCCGGCCCGAAGCCGAACCGCGGCCGGGTGGTGTCGAACAGGCGCAGCACGTTGGCGTGGGTGAGCACGCAGCCCTTGGGCTTGCCGGTGGAGCCCGAGGTGTAGATGACGTAGACGGTGTTCTCCGGGCCGGAGAGCGGCTCGGGGTCGGCCGTCGGGTCGTCCGCGGCCCCGGCGCCGACCGGCGCGGTGCCGACCAGTTCGGTGTCGACCAGTTCTCCGGTGAAGACCGGGGCGATCAGGTCGCGGGTGGCCGGGTGGACGACGGCGACCTCGGCGCCCGAGTCGGCGAGGATGTAGCCGAGGCGCTCGGCCGGGTTGGCCGGGTCGAGCGGGAGGTAGCCGGCGCCGGACTTGAGCACGCCGAGCAGGCTCGGCACCAGCTCCGCGCCGCGCTCCAGGCAGACGCCGACCAGGTCCTCCGGGCCGACGCCCAGCGAACGCAGGTGGTGGGCCAGGCGGTTGGCCCGCTCGTTGACCTCGGCGAAGGTGAGCTCGCGGCCGTCGGCGACGACCGCGACCGCGTCCGGGGTGCGGGCGGCCCACTCCTCGAACCGCTGGTGCAGGGTGGTGCGGACGGGCTCGGACGGCAGGTGGCCGTCCAGGGCGCCGGTCAGCACCGCGCGCTCGTCGGCGCCGAGGAGCTCCAGCCGGGAGACCGGCCGGGCCGGGTCGGCGGTGGCCGCGTCGAGCAGGGCGGCCAGGTGGCCGGCCATCCGCTCGGCGGTGGCCCGGTCGAACAGCGCGGTGGCGTACTGGAGGCGGCCGCCGAGGCCGCCGTCCTTGCGCTCCTCGACCTGGAGCAGCAGGTCGTACTTGGCGGTCACGTCGGCGAACTCGAAGGGCTCGACGGCGAGTCCGGGCAGGGTGAGGAGTCCGTCGCGCTCCTCGTGCCAGGTCAGCGCGATCTGGTGCAGCGGGGTGCGGGAGGTGTCGCGCTCCGGCTGGAGTTCGTCGACCAGGCGGGCGAAGGGCACCTCCTGGTGGTCGAAGGCGTCCAGCACGGTGGCGCGGGCCCGGTCGAGCAGCTCGCCGAAGCCCGGGTCGTCGTTCCAGCGGGCGCGCATCACCAGGGTGTTGATGCCGTAGCCGATGAGGCGCTGGAGCTCCGGGCGGGTGCGGCCGGAGACCACGGTGCCGACGTTGACGTCGGTGCGGCCGCTGTGGCGGGCGGCCAGCACCTGGAAGGCGGTGAGCAGGACGGCGAACGGCGTGGTGCCGTGCGCGTCGGCCAGCGCGCGGACCTTGGCGGCCAGTTCGGCGGAGAAGGTGAGCGGCACGTCGGCGCCCGTGATGTCCCGGACCTCCGGGCGGGGGCGGTCGGTGGGCAGCTCGGTGTCCGCGCTGTCCGCCAACTGCTGGCGCCAGTAGTCGAGTTGCTTGCGCATCGCCGGGCCGTCCAACTGCTCCCGCTGCCAGGCGGCGAAGTCGGCGTACTGGACGTCCGGTTCGGGGAGCGCGGCGTCGGCGCCCTGGAGCGCGGCGGTGTAGGAGGCGCCCAGTTCGGCGGCGAAGAGGTTCACCGACCAGGCGTCGCAGGCGATGTGGTGGAACACCACGGTCAGCACGTGGTCGTCCTCGGCCAGCCGGACCAGGCCGGCCCGGGCGGGCCACTCGGCGGCCAGGTCGAAGCCGCGGCGGACGGCCCGCTCGACCTCCTCCCGGGCCCGCTCCGGCTCCCCGGCGAGGTCGGTCACCGGCAGCGTGACCGGGGCGGCCTCGTCCACCAGCTGGACCGGCTCGACGCCCAGCAGGGCGTAGCGGGTGCGCAGGACCTCGTGGCGGGCCACGATCCGGTTCCAGGCGCTCTCCAGGGCGGTGGCGTCCAGCGTCCCGCGCAGCCGGAGCACCAGCGGCACCAGGTACTCGGCGCTCTCCGGGTCCAGCCGGTTCAGGAACCACATCTGCTGCTGTCCGGCGGACAGCCGCAGCGGCCGCGTGCGGTCGGCGCGGGTGATGCCGGTGGCCCGGCGGGCGCCGCGGCGCCCGGCCAGCCGGCTGCGGAGGAGCTCCTCACGGCGGGCGGCCGCGGAGTTCTTCTCGGTCTCGGCGGAAGTCATGCCTTCTGCTCCTCCATCAGCTCGGAGTCGGTCAGCTGGTCGATCTCTGCGGTGATCTCGGCCTCGACGGCGGCGGCCATCTCCGCGACGGTGGGGCCCTCGAAGACGGCCCGGACGGGCATCCGGATCTCGAAATCGGCCTGGAGTTCGGCGATCAGGGTGATCGCCAGGATCGAGTTGCCGCCGGAGTGGAAGAAGTTGTCGTGCACTCCGACGGCGGTGCCGAGCAGGTCCTGCCAGATCTCGGCGATCCGCTCCTCGACGACGGTGCGCGGGGCGACGCTCTCCCGCTCGCGCACCTCCTCGGGGGCGGGCAGGGCGGCCCGGTCGACCTTGCCGTTGGCGTTCAGCGGCAGGGCGTCGAGCGGGGTGTAGCTGGTCGGCACCAGGTAGCCGGGCAGGTGCTCGGCGCAGTGCGCGCCCAGCTCCGCGGCGGTCGGCGCGGCGCCGGCCGCGGCGGGGTCGGCGGCGACGTAGTAGGCGGCGAGCCGGGCCTCCGGCTGACCGCCGCCGGTCTCGCTCATCAGGGCGACGACCACCGCCTCGGCCACCCCCGGGTGGCGCAGCAGCGCGGCCCGGGCCTCGCCCGGCTCGATCCGGTAGCCGCGGATCTTCACCTGGTTGTCGACCCGGCCGAGGAACTCGACGGCCCCCTCGGGCAGCCAGCGGGCCAGGTCGCCGGTGCGGTAGAGCCGGGCGCCGGGGGTGCCGTACGGGTCCGGCAGGAAGCGCTCGGCGGTCAGCTCCGGCTGGTCGGCGTAGCCGCGGGCGACGCCGGTGCCGCCGACGTACAGCTCGCCGACCGCGCCGGTCGGCAGCGGGCGCAGGTCCTGGTCCAGGACGTACATGGTCAGGCCGGGCAGCGGGCGGCCGATCGGGACGGTGCCCGGGGTGCCGCCGGCCGGCACCGGGTGGGTGCAGGTGCCGACGGAGGCCTCGGTGGGCCCGTACTCGTTGATCAGGCGGCCCTCGCCGAGCCGGTCGGCCCACTCGCCGGCCAGCGTGCCGGAGAGGGCCTCGCCGGCCACCACCACGACGCCGGCCAGCGCGGCGGCCTGCTCGGGCGTGACCTGCCGGGAGAGCACCTCCAGGTGGCCGGGGGTGAGCTTGAGGAAGCTGAACGGGCCGGCCGCGACGAGGTGGTCGCCGAGTTCGGAGAGGTCGAGCTGCTGCGGCAGCATCGTGACGGTCTGCCCGCACAGCAGCGGGGCCCACAGGTTCGGCACCACCAGGTCGAAGGCGACGGAGGAGAACACCGCCCCGCCGCCGGTGCCCTTCGAGGCCAGCTCGGCGACGGCCCACCGGAGGTGGCCCGCCAGGCCGCGGTGCGGCACGGCGACGCCCTTGGGCTTGCCGGTCGAGCCGGAGGTGTAGATCACGTACGCGAGGCGGTCCAGGTCGGGGCGCGACCGCGGTGCGGTGGCGGGGAGTTCGGCGAGCGGGCCGGCGAGGGTGTCCACCGCGACCGTCCGGCCCCGGTAGCCGGCCGCGAAGTGCCCGGCGTACGAGGCCTGGGTGAGCACCACCGGGGCCTGGGCGTCGGCGGCCATGGTGGCGACCCGGCCGGCCGGCCAGCTCGGGTCCATCGGGACGTACGCGGCGCCGGCCTTCCAGACCGCGAGCAGGGCGGTGAGCAGGTCCGCGCCGCGGTCCAGCAGCACGCCGACCTTCGACTCCTCGGTGACGCCGAGCGAACGCAGGTGGTGGGCCAGGCGGTTGGCGGCGGCGTCCAGTCCGGCGTAGTCGGTGGTGCGGCCGGACTCGGTGACGGCGACGGCGTCCGGGGTGAGCGCGGCCTGCCGCTCGAAGAGCTCCAGGGTGGTCAGGCCGACCGGCAGGGGCTCGCCCACCGCCCAGTCGTCGAGCAGCGTGGCGCGCTCCTCGGCGGCCAGCAGGTCGAGTTCGCCGAGGGCGGTGGACGGGTCGGCGGCGACGGCGGTGAGCAGGCGCACGAAGCGGTCGGCGAGGGCCTGGACGGTGCCGGCGTCGAACAGCGCGGTGGCGTACTCCAGTTGCCCGGCCATGGTGCCGTCGGCGCCGCGGCGCATGTAGAGGGTGAGGTCGGTGTGGGCGAGGCCCCAGAGGGCGGCCAGGGCGTCCTGGTCCTCGGCGGTCTCGGTGGCGCCGTTGAACTCCTCGTCGTGCAGGTCGAAGGCGACCTGGTAGAGCGGGGTGCGGGAGAGGTCCCGGACCGGCGCCAGCTCCTCGACCAGGCGCTCGAACGGGAGGTCCTGGTGGGCGAAGGCGTCCTGGCAGACCGCGCGGACGCGCTTCAGGGCCTCGCCGAAGCCCAGGTCGGGGGCCAGGGCGCAGCGCAGCACCAGGCTGTTGAGGAAGAAGCCGACGACGTTCTCCAGCTCGGCCCGGTCCCGGCCGGCGACGGGGGTGCCGATCGGCAGGTCCCACTGGCCGGCGTGCCGGGCGAGCAGGGCGCCGAAGCCGGTGAGCAGGGTGGCGAACGGGGTCGCGCCGTGGGCGCGGCCGATCGCGGTCAGGCGCTCGGTGACGTCGGCGGGGACGGTGAAGAACACCACCGAGCCCCGGCCGTCCCGGACGGCGGCGCGCGGCCGGTCGGTGGGCGGGCCGGCCGGCGTGACGCCGTCCAGGACACCGCGCCAGTGGTCGAGTTCGGCGCGGAGGACCTCGTCGGTGAACTGCTCGCGCTGCCACACGGCGTAGTCGGCGTACTGGACCCGGAGCGCGGGCAGCTCGGCGGCGCGCCGCTCGGTCCCGGCGGCGATCAGCTCCTTGAGCTCGCGCTCCATGACGGCGGAGGACCAGCCGTCGGTGGCGATGTGGTGCATGGTCAGGACGAGCACCTGCTCCTCGCCGGGCAGCCGGGCCAGCAGGCCGCGCAGCAGCGGGCCGTTCTCCAGGTCGAAGCCCCGGCCGAACTCCTCGGTGAGCAGCGCGGTCAGCTCGGCGCGGTCCACGTCGAGTTCGCGGATGCCGACCGCGAAGGGCTCCTGGACGAACTGGAGCGACTCGCCGTCCACGACGGCGTAGCGGGTGCGCAGCGCCTCGTGCCGGGCGACCAGCGCGTCGACGGCGCGGCGGACGTGCTCGGCGCGGGTGTCGGCGGGCAGCCGCAGGAACATGCCGGCCACCCATTCGGCGCTCCGCGGGTTCATCCGGTCCATGAACCAGAGCCGGTGCTGGCCGAAGGAGAGCGGCAGCCCGCCCTCGCGGGGGACCGGGACGATCGCGGCGGCCGGCGGGGCGGTCTCCTCGGCCGCCGTGTCCTCGGCGGGCGCGAACAGCCGGGCCATCGCCTCGACGGTGGCGGCGGCCAGCAGCGCCCGCAGCTTGACCTCCCGGCCGAACAGCCCGGAGAGCCGGTTGGCGAGCCGGGTGAGCTGGAGCGAGGTGCCGCCGAGCCGGAAGAAGTCGTCGTCGAGCCCGACCCGGTCGACCTTCAGCAGCTCCTGCCAGACCTCGGCGATCCGCTGCTCGGCGTCGGTGGCCGGGGCCCGGTGGGAGGCCTGACCGGCGTCCCGCACCGGCGCCGGGAGGGCCCGCCGGTCCACCTTGCCGCTGGAGTTCAGCGGGAACTCCGCGACCTCGACGAAGGCCGCGGGCAGGTGGGTCCGCGGCAGCCGCTCGGCCAGGAAACCGCGCAGCTCGCCGACCACGGAGGCGTCGCGGGTGCGCACGTACGCGGCCAGCCGCAGTCCGCCGTCGGCGGCGGTGAAGGTGGTGACGACGGCGCCGGCCACGCCGGGGTGGGCGGCGAGCGCGGTCTCCACCTCGCCCGGCTCGATCCGGACGCCGTTGACCTTGGCCTGGTCGTCGGCGCGGCCCAGGTACTCCAGCACGCCGTCCTTGCGCCAGCGCGCCCGGTCGCCGGTGCGGTAGAGGCGCGAGCCGTCCTTGGCGTACGGGTCCGGCACGAAGCGCTCGGCGGTGAGGTCCGGGCGGCCCAGGTAGCCGCGGGCCACCCCGATGCCGCCGGCGCACAGTTCGCCGGGCACGCCGACCGGGGCCGGCCGGCCGTTGGCGTCGGCGACCAGCACCCGCATGTTGTCCAGCGGGCGGCCGATCGGCACCGGGCCGGTCAGCTGGGCGCGGTCGAAGCGGTGCGCGGTGACGTCGATGGAGCACTCGGTCGGGCCGTAGGTGTTCCACACCTCGACGTCGACGTGCTCCAGCACCCGGTGGACGAGTTCGGCGTGCAGCGCCTCGCCGGCCGAGAAGAGCAGCCGCAGTGAACCGCAGCCCGCCCAGCCCGGCTCCTCGACGAGCAGCCGCAGCACGGAGGGGACGACCTGGAGGACGGTCACGCCGTGTTCGGCGGTGGCGCGCAGCAGGGCGGCCGGGTCGCGCTCGGCGCCGACCGGCGCGAGCACCACGGCGGCGCCGCGGATGAGCGGGGCGAAGACCTCCCAGCAGTGCGCGTCGAAGGTCAGCGCGGTCTTCTGGAGCACCCGGTCGTCCGCGCCGAGGCCGGGGCCGCGCAGCAGCCAGTCGATCCGGTTGCCGATCCCGGCCTGGGTGACGACGACGCCCTTCGGGGTGCCGGTCGAGCCGGAGGTGTGGATGACGTACGCGACGTCGGCCGGGGCGAGGCCCGACACCGGCGTGGTACGCGGGAACTCCTCGGTGGCGGTGAGCAGTTCGGCGGGGGTGACGACGCGGACGGCCGCCCCGGCGAACAGGCCGGCGGCGTCCTCCTCGGCCAGCACCAGGGCGGGGCGGGTGTCCCGGACCGTCCAGTCGAGCCGGGCGGCCGGCTGGTCCGGGTCGAGCGGGACGTACCCGCCGCCGGCCCGCCAGACCGCGAGCAGCGCGACCACCAGGCCGGCGCCGCGCCGCAGGCAGACGCCGACCACGCGGTCCGGGCCGACGCCCTGCTCCCGCAGGAAGTGGGCGAGCCGGTTCGCCCGTTCGTCGAGCTGGGCGTAGCTGAGCTCGACCCGCCCGTCGACCACGGCGATCCGGTCCGGCGTGCGCGCGGCCTGTCGGGCGACGAGCTCGTGGACGGGGGTGAACTCGCCGGTTGAGCCGTTCGACCACGACTCGGAAATCATAGGTACTCCTCATACGGTCGGCAGCTGCCGAGGGGCGGGTCAGGGGCGGGCCGTCCGCGCTCAGGCGGCGGTGTGCTCCATGCGCTGACGCAGGCTCAGCGGGCGCATGTCGGTCCACACCCGGCCGATGTGGGCCAGGGCGTCCTCACGGCTGCCGGCGAAGCCCTCGGCGCGCCATCCGGCGGGCAGCTCGCGGTCGGCGGCCCAGATCGAGTACTGCTCCTCGTCGTTGAGCACCACCAGGAAGGAGGGGGTGGTGTCGTTCGTCGCAGTGGACATGGAAAATCTCCTCGGCCTCACGAGACAGGGGGTGATGGTGTGAACCAGCCTCGGGGCAGCGGCTATACGCCATCTCTGCCCGTCCTGGCGTTCGAATCCGTCACCGTCCGGACACGGAGGAGGAGGGGGCGGCGGAAGGACACGCGAAGGGGCGCGGGGAGCCACTGGCT
>NZ_JBHUAF010000180.1:0-16362 GCF_042789895.1 Kitasatospora sp. NPDC056783 | reverse complement strand
GCATGCCGGCGCCGCCGTCCGTACAGGCGCTGCCGCCGAGGCCCAGCACGATCCGCCCGGCGCCGAGCTCGACCGCCTTGGCGATCAGCTGGCCGACCCCGTGGGAGCCGGCGGCCAGCGGGGCCGCCCGGCCGCCGGGCAGCCGGGCCAGGCCCGAGGCCTGGGCCAGTTCGACCACGGCGGTGTCGTCCCGGACGGCGAGCGCGGCCTCCACCGGCAGCCCGGTCGGGCCGGCCACCGTGGCCGGGACCCGGCTGAAGCCGGCCGCCAGCGCGGCGGCCAGGGTGCCCTCGCCGCCGTCGGCGACGGGCAGTTCGCGCACCTCGGTACCGGGCGCGGCGCGCCTGATGCCCGCGGCGATCCGGGCCGCCGCCTCGGCGCCCTCCAGGGTGCCCTTGAACTTGTCGGGGGCGACGACCACATGGCCCTGGTGGGGGATGGGGGGCATGGCGCGTCCTCGCTTCCGTACGGGTCCGGCGGCGGTCCGCCGATGTGCGTCCAGCATGTGCCCCCCGGTCCGGGGGTGCGACCCCCTCCCCGCCGTTCCCTCGTCCCGCTTCCGACGTACGAGAGCTCCCCTCGGTGGGGAGGAGGCCGGGCGACGCGTACCGGGCACGACCGAAGTGCCACCTGGGGACGTACGCGTCACCGGCTCGGATCGACCGGCAGGCGGGCGGATGAGCCCCGGCGCGCCCGCCGGTCGGGTCCTGCCTCCTGGCGGCGCGGGCACGACCGGATGAGGTACACGCCGCCAGGAGGGGTCCGGGCCGGGGGCTCCGCGCGGGAGCCCCCGGGATCGGCGCTCGGGCTACCCGACCTCGCGCCCGGAGAGCCGCTCGACGCCACGCAGGAGCGCCGAGTGGTCGAGCGAGCCGTCGCCGTTGGCCCGGGCGGAGGCGACCAGCTGGGCCACCACCGCGCCGACCGGCAGCGCGGCGCCCACGGCACGGGCCGCGTCGGTGACGATGCCCATGTCCTTGTGGTGGAGGTCGATCCGGAAGCCCGGGGCGAACTCGCGGCCGAGCATGTTCGCCTTCTTGCGGTTGAGCACGGTGGAGCCGGCCAGGCCGCCGCCGAGCACGTCCAGCGCGGCCGCGAGGTCGACGCCGGCGTTCTCCAGGAACACCACGGCCTCGGCGAGCACTTGGAGGTGGACCGCGACGATCAGCTGGTTGGCGGCCTTGACGGTCTGGCCGGCGCCGGCCGGGCCGACGTGGACGACCGTGGTGCCCAGCGCGTCGAACAGCGGCTTCGCCTCGGCGAAGTCCTCGGCGTCGCCGCCGACCATGATCGACAGAACCGCCTCGACGGCACCCGCCTCGCCGCCGGAGACCGGGGCGTCCAGGGTGCGGACGCCCTTCTCCCGGGCCGCGGCCCCGACCTTGATCGAGGTCTGCGGGGTGATCGAGGACATGTCGATCACCAGGGTGCCGGGCGCGGCGTGCTCCAGCACGCCGCCCTCCCCCAGGATGACCTGCTCGACCTGTGGGTCGGCCGGGACCATGGTGATGACGACCTCGGCGTCCCGCACCGCCTCCGCGATGCTCCCGGCACCGTGGCCGCCGGCCGCGACCAGGGCGTCGATCGGCGGCCGGGTGAGGTTGAAGCCGGTGACGTGGTGACCGGCCTTGACCAGGTTGGCGGCCATCGGACTGCCCATGATGCCGAGGCCGATGAAAGCGATCTTGCGGCTCATCGCGTCGAGATTCCTTACGTGTGCGGGTGGGGGTCGGGCGGGTCGGGCGGGTCGGGCGGCACACGGCTCGACGGCCGCGCCGAGTGGCGTGGCGCTCGGCCGGACCGGGCGGCCGCGGCGCCGGGTCGGACCGGGCGGCCGCGCTACTCGGCGGCACGCAGCTCGCGCGGCAGCCACCCGAAGCTGTCGGCGCTGACGCCGGTGGAGGGGCGGTACTCCAGGCCGATCGAGCCCGCGTAGCCGGCGGCCGTGAGCCGGGCGAACAGGTCCTCGAAGTCCAGCTCGCCGGTGCCGGGCTCGTTGCGGCCCGGATTGTCGGCGATCTGCACGTGGCCGATGCGGTCGGCGTGGGTGTCGATGACCGCCGCCAGGTCCTCGCCGTTCTTGGCCAGGTGGTACAGGTCGCAGAGGAACCTGGCGTTCCCCAGGCCGGTGGCGGCGTTGACCCGGTCGACCACCTCGACCGCGGCGGCGGCCGTGACCAGCGGGTAGTGCGGCGACTCGGCCCCGTTCAGGGCCTCGATCAGCAGGACGGCGCCGATCCCGTGCGCGGCCCGGGCGGCGAGCACCAGGTGCTCCAGGGCCAGCGCGTCCTGCTCGGCCGGCTCGACGCCCTCGACCCGGTTGCCGTACAGCGCGTTGAGCGCGGTGGCGCCGAGCGAGGCCGCGAGTTCCGCGGCGACCGGGACGTTGGCGCGGAAGCGGTCCCGTTCGGACGGCACCGAGACCGTCCCGCGGGCGCCCCGGCTCAGGTCGTCCAGGAAGTTGAGGCCGGTCAGCCGGACCCCGGCGTCCGTGAACGCCTGGCGCAGCGCGTCCAGTTCGGCCGGCGAAGGGTCGTGCCGCTCACCGAAGGGCCACCAGAGTTCGGCCGCCGTGAAGCCGGCCGCGGCGGCCGCGGCGGGGCGCTCCAGGAGGGGCAGTTCACCGAACAGGATCGACAGGTTGACCGTGAAGTCGTGCTTGGCAGCCGCTGTCACGCCACTCACCTCTCAACTCTCTTCCGCCATCCACAACTTCCACGATCCGGAAGAGGGATTCTGCGTGGTGGAAGCATCTCCGGCCCGTCGAGCGAGTGTCAAGGGAGTCGCAACATTTTGTTGAAGCGACTCCCGGAGTGCGCCATCCGAGCGGCGGGCCGTTCGATCACCCGGCCCCTGCCCGGCCCCACACCCCGCTCGCTACAGTGACCTCGTGCGATTGATGGTGGAGTTCACGACAGAACCGTTCGAGCTGGACACGTTTCCGGAGCACGCCGCGACGGCCCGCACGGTCGTCGACGAGGCCGGCCTCGCCGTGTCGGTCGGCCCCTTCGGCACCAGCGCCGAGGGCGGGGCCGAACAGGTCCTCACCGCGGTGACCAAGCTGCTCAAGGAGACCCTGGACGCCGGGGCGACCCGGATCTCGGTCCAGGTCAGCGTGCTGGGAGAGGAGGGCGGTACGCCGTGACCGCGAACGTGGAGCACCCGCTCGCCGCGGCGGTGAAGCCGCTGCTGGCCGCGGTCGGCGCGACCAGCGTCCCGCTGGGAGAGGCGAAGCCCGACGACGTGGTCCTGGAGTGGGAGGGCGCCCCCGCCCTGGCCGTCCGGCTGCCGCACCTGAGCAGCGCGCTGGACCGGATGCTGGCCGAGATGGCCCGCCAGTTCGACGGTCGCCCACTGGCCGAGCTCGACCGGCTGGAGAAGCAGCGGGTGGTCGCCCTGCTGGAGGAGCGCGGCGCCTTCACCGTCCGCCACGGCGTGGAGACGGTCGCCTCGGCCCTGGGCGTCAGCCGCTTCACCGTGTACAACTACCTGAACCGCCAGGACGGATCGAAGTCCTCCTGACACTCCGGCACGGCGCCCTCCGGGGCGCGCGCGACCCCCGCCCAGGGACTTCCGAACGGGTGACCCCGCCGGCGCGGCAGGACTGGATCGGCTTGCGGCGGGGCACACTTGGCGAATCGCACACGAAAGGGCCCGGCATCTCGGCCCGGTTCAAAACGTGACCACCAAGCGTTCAACAAAGTGTTGACGACCGGGTGGGGTCGATCTAGCTTTTCCGGGTGGCACCACTCTTCAGGAGGTCCACTCGTGACCAACCACCCCCACACCCTCGACTCCCTGGCCGCGGCCGACACCGCGCGGCTGACGGAGATCCTGCTGGAGGTCTGCTCCAGTCCCCGCTGGGCCGCCGCGGTCGCGGACGCCGGCCCCTGGCCCGATCGCGAGGCCCTGCTCGCCGCCAACGCGGCGGCCATGGCATCACTGACCGCCGAGGACCTGCGCGACGCGATGGCCTGCCACGCCCGGATCGGCGAGCCCATCGCGGGCGACGCCGCCTCCGAGCGCGAACAGGCCGGAATCCACGGCGTGGACCAGGCGGTCCTCGACGAGCTGCACGAGGCCAACGCCGCCTACGAGGCCAAGTTCGGCCACGTCTTCCTGATCTGCGCAACCGGTCGCACCGCGGTCGGCATGCTCGCCGCCCTGCGCGAGCGCCACCCCAACGACGCCGCCACCGAGGCGGAGACCGTCCGCGGGGAACTGCGCAAGATCAACGACATCCGTCTCGACCGCCTGCTCGGCCACTCCTGACGCCTCGTCGCTTCACCACGAAAGAGTGCTCCGTCGGGCAGCTCGCCGCCCGAGGAGACGACGCACCATCACCTCTGCCATCAGTAAGGTCACTTCACCCATGACTGGCATCTCCACCCACGTGCTCGACACCAGCCTCGGCCGCCCGGCCGAGGGCGTCCCCGTCGAGCTCGCACTGCACACCGAGGGTGGCTGGCAGGTGCTCGGCACCTCCGCCACGGACTCCGACGGCCGGGTCAAGGACCTGCCGGCCGTGGAGGCGGGCTCGGTCGTCCGGCTGCTCTTCGACACCGGCGCGTACCACGCGCTCCGGTCCGACGAGCCGCCGTTCTTCCCCGAGGTCTCGATCGTCTTCACGGTCGCGCCCGAACAGCACCACTACCACGTGCCGCTGCTGCTCAACCCGTTCGGATACTCGGTCTACCGCGGAAGTTAGTGGACCGACCTGGAAACCTAGGAGCCACGTCATGGCCCACGTGCTCGGTCAGAACCAGTACGGCAAGGCGGAGAACCGCATCGTCCGGATCAACCGCGACTCCACCCGGCACGAGATCAAGGACCTGAACGTCTCGGTCTCGCTCCGGGGCGAGTTCGAGGACGTCCACCTCACCGGGTCCAACGCCAACTGCCTCCCCACCGACACCACCAAGAACACCGTCTACGCCTTCGCCAAGGAGTACGGCATCGAGTCGGCCGAGGCCTTCGGCATCCTCCTGGCGCGCCACTTCGTCGACGACACCGAGCGCGGCGTCGTGCACGGCGCCCGGATCCGGATCGAGGAGTACTCCTGGGACCGGATCCGGACGCCCGACAGCTCCGCCCGCTTCATCGGCTCGGAGGAGATCGGCCACTCGTTCGTCCGCAGCGGCCAAGAGGTCCGCACCAGCGAGATCGTCTACGACGGAGAGTCCGTCCAGGTGATCTCCGGTCTCAAGGACCTGGTCGTCATGAACTCCACCAACTCGGAGTTCTGGGGCTACATCAAGGACGGCTACACCACCCTCCAGGAGGCGTACGACCGCATCCTCGCCACCCAGGTCACCGCCCGCTGGAAGTTCGGCTACAGCGGCGAGGCCGGCGAGGCCCAGCCCCACTGGAACCGCTCCTACGCCCAGGTGAGGCGGCACCTGCTGGAGGCGTTCGCCGAGACCTACTCCTACTCGCTGCAGCAGACCCTGCACGCGATGGGCACCCGGGTCCTCGACAACCGCACCGAGGTGGACGAGGTCCGCCTCGAACTGCCCAACAAGCACCACTTCCTGGTCGACCTGGAGCCGTTCGGCCTCGAGAACGACAACGAGGTCTACTTCGCTGCGGACCGCATGTACGGCCTGATCGAGGGCACCGTGCACCGCCAGGGCGTCGTCCCGGTCATCCCGGTCGCCTGACCTCCCCCACCGCTTGGGCACCGCCCGGTACCGCCGCACCCTCCGGCCCCCGCGGGCCGGTGGAGTCCGGGCGGGCCACTCCGCCCGCAGTGACCGCTCCAGCCGTTCCACCCGCTCCAGCCGCTCCAGCCGTTTCACTCGGCCCACTGGATCCACTCGTTCCACCAGCCGCACCCGTACCAGCGGTTCCACCCGCACCCATCGTTTCTCCACCCCCACCCACCGGAGTTCGTGTCTGCCTCGCGGCGGCCGGCCCGGGGCACTGGAGAGCCCGGCCGAGGGGCCCCTGCACCACCCTCCCGCCCTCGGCCGCACCGGCACCAACCGCACTCCAGCGCCACGGGCGCGCCGGGAGCCACGGGCACAAGAGGGGCTCGACATGGCACCCAGCAACACCAGCAGTACAGACGGCGGTTCCACCCCGGCAAGAGCGCACGGACCGGACGGCGCGTCAGCCCAGCTCCCCGGTGAGCCATCCGGCTCCGGACCCCACCCCGTGGACGAGTTGCTGCCCCCGGCGAAGCTGATCTCCACCGGGCTCCAGCACGTCGCCGCGATGTACGCGGGAGTCGTCGCACCCCCGCTCATCGTCGGAGCCGGCGTCGGGCTCTCCCCCGCCGAACTCGCCCTGCTCATCTCGGCCAGCCTGTTCACCGCCGGACTGGCCACCCTCCTCCAGACCCTCGGCATCTGGAAGATCGGCGCCCGCCTGCCGTTCGTGAACGGCGTCTCCTTCGCGGGGGTCGCTCCCATGATCGCCATCGCGAAGGGCTCCATCGAGAGGACGGGGGGACCGAAGGACGCCCTCCCGGTGATCTTCGGAGCGGTGATCGTCGCGGGGCTCCTGTGCTTCGTCGCGGCACCGTACTTCTGCAAGCTCATCCGGTTCTTCCCCCCGGTCGTCCAGGGCACCGTGATCACCCTCATCGGGGTGTCCCTGCTCCCGGTGGCGGTCAACTGGGCGCGCGGCGGCTCGCCGGGCGCCCCCGGATTCGGCTCCATGCGGGCCATCGGCCTCGCCGCGATCACCCTCGTCGCGGTGGTGCTCTGCGACCGGCTGCTGCGCGGCTTCTGGCAGCGGCTGTCCCTGCTCATCGGCCTGGCGTTCGGCACCCTGATCGCCTTCCCGCTGGGGCTGACCGACTTCGGCGCGGTCAAGGACGCGAGCGTCTTCTCGCTGCCCTCCCCGTTCCACTTCGGCGCGCCCGTGTTCGACGCCGCCGCGATCGTCTCGATGTGCATCGTCATGGTGGTCTCGATGACCGAGTCCACCGCCGACATGCTCGCCCTCGGCAAGATCGTCGACCGCGAGGCCGACGAGCCCACCCTCGCCGCCGGCCTGCGGGCCGACGGCCTGGCCACCGCGCTCAGCCCCGTCTTCAACGGCTTCGCCGCCAGCGCCTTCGCCCAGAACATCGGGCTGGTGGCGCTGACGAAGATCCGCAGCCGCTTCGTGGTCGCGGCCGGCGGCGGCATCCTGGTCCTGCTGGGGCTGTTCCCCGTGCTGGGCGCGGTCGTCTCGGTGGTGCCGCAGCCCGTGCTCGGCGGCGCCGGGATCGTGCTCTTCGGCACGGTCGCGGCGAGCGGCATCCGCACCCTCGCGGAGGCCGGAATGGAGTCCGGCTCGCACACCATCCTGGTATCGGTCTCGCTCGGTGTCGGCATCATCCCGATCGCCGTACCCGCGTTCTACGACTCCTTCCCGGAGGCCGTCCGGACCCTGCTGCACTCGGGGATCTCGGCCGGCTGCGTGATGGCCGTCCTGCTCAACCTGCTCTTCCACCACGTCGGGACCTCCCGCCGGACCGGATCCGGACAGGATTCCGGTGCGACGGCGCCAACGGTTCCCCAGGTCCCGACCGCGGCGACACCGTCCTGATCTGCACGGCGAGGGGGCGCGGGCCGCTGCGCACGCGCCCCTCTCGGCCCTTCCCCAGAGGAGGCACACCATGGCAGTCCAGCCCCCGCCCGCCGACCGGCGGATCGTGATCGAGAACGTCGCGATCGCCACCGTGGACACCGACGACACCGAGTACGCCCGCGGCCACGTGGTCGTCCTCGGCAACACCATCGAGGCGGTGGGCGACGGCCCGGCCCCGACGGGACTGGACGGCGTGGTACGCCGGATCGACGGCGAGGGCCACCTGGCCACCCCCGGGCTGGTCAACACCCATCACCACTTCTACCAGTGGATCACCCGCGGCCTGGCCCAGGACGACATCCTGTTCGACTGGCTGGTCGCCCTCTACCCGACCTGGGCGCGGATCGACGAACGACTCGTCCACGCCGCCAGCCAGGGCTCCGCCGCCGCGCTGCTCAAGTCCGGCTGCACCACCGCCTCCGACCACCACTACGTGTTCCCGAAGGACGGCGGCGACGTCCTCGGGGCCTCCATCGAGGCGGTCCGGGAGCTCGGCCTGCGCTTCACTGCGCTGCGCGGCTCGATGGACCGCTCCGAGAAGGACGGCGGACTGCCTCCGGACCACGCGGTCGAGGAGGCGGACGACATCCTGGCCGCCTCCGAGGCCGCCGTCGACCGCTACCACGACGCCTCCTTCGGCTCGATGCTGCACATCGCCCTCGCGCCCTGCTCGCCCTTCTCGGTCTCCACCGGCCTGCTCCGCCGGTCCGCCGAACTCGCCCGCCGCAAAGGCGTCCGGCTGCACACCCACGGCTCGGAGACGGCCGAGGAAGAACGGTTCTGCCGGGAGCTGTTCGGCATGGGACCGACCGACTACTTCGAGTCGGTGGGCTGGCTCGGCGAGGACGTCTGGATGGCGCACTGCGTCCACATGAACGACTCCGACATCGCCAAGTTCGCCGAGACCGGCACCGGGGTCGCCCACTGCCCGTCCTCCAACGCCCGGCTGGCGGCCGGCATCGCCCGGGTGCCCGACATGCTCCGGGCGGGCGTACCGGTCGGGCTCGGGGTCGACGGCACCGCCTCCAACGAGTCCGGCGAGTTGGGTACGGAGCTGCGCAACGCGCTGCTGATCAACCGGCTGCACGGTTCGCCCGCCGCGCTGACCGGGCGGCAGGCGCTGCGGCTGGGCACCATGGGCGGTGCCAGGGTGCTCGGCAGGCAGGACGAGATCGGCTCGATCGAGGCCGGCAAGCTCGCCGACCTGGCACTGTGGAAGATCGACGGGGTCATGCACTCCTCCATCGCCGACCCGGTCGCCGCGCTCACCCTCGGCGCGCTGCCGCCGCTCGCGGTGCTGTTCGTCAACGGCAACGCGGTGGTCGAGCAGGGGCGGCTGACCACGGTCGACGAGGACCGGATCGCGCGCGACTGCTCCCGGGCCGCCCGGGAGCTGGCGGGCCGTCGGGCCTGACCGGGTGACGGCCCGCCGGCCGCCACCCCTCCCTCAGGCCGTACGCCCCAGCGTGGCCAGGTAGGCCCGCCAGCCGCCGTGGTGGGTGATCTCGCGGTGGACGCCGCGTTCGACCTCGCCGCGGGCCAGCAGCATCGACAGGCAGGCCGAGCCGTCCTCCAGCTCGATCACTCCCAGCTCCAGCTCGCGCGGTTCACCGGGGAGGATGACGTCCCGCAGGTGCTCCAGGCCGATCTCGTACAGCTCCCCCTCGATCGAGGTGTCGACGGCGGGGTCGCGCAGCAGCCCGGGGCACACGTCGTCGATGGAGAAGAAGCGGTGGCCCGGTGCGGTGCGCGCCGGCCCGATCAGCGCGTCGGCGACCTTGGCGTGGAAGGGACCGCCGACCATCGCCTGGCCGTTGAAGAAGATGCGTGCCATGGTTCGACTCCTGTGCCGTGGAACGGGGAAGGACGTTCCGTGCGGCGGCGGGAGGCCCGGTGGACTCGCCGCCGCACGGAACACGGGGGTGGGCCCGCCGGAGCAGCTCGGCCCGGCGGGTGGCGTGGGCTCAGCCCAGCAGCGGAAGCGCCGGCAGGGTCAGGAAGTCCGCGAACTCCTCGGCCAGGGCGACCTGTTCGAAGAGCTGCGCGGCCTCGCGCCAACGGCCGGCGCCGTAGGCGTCCTCGCCCAGTTCGGTGAGGAGTTCGGCCAGCTCCGCGGCGACCAGAGTGCGGACCAGCCCGGCGGTGGCCTTCTCGCCGGTGTCGGACAGCACGACCCCGTTGTGGATCCACTGCCAGATCTGCGAGCGCGAGATCTCGGCGGTGGCGGCGTCCTCCATCATGTTGAAGATGCCGACCGCGCCGATCCCGCGCAGCCAGGCCTCGATGTAGCGGATCCCGACCTGGACGGCGTTGCGCAGCCCCGCGCGGGTGCAGCTGCCGCCGGCGCCGGCGATGTCGAGCAGCTGGGCGGCGGTCACCGGCTCGGACGGGCCGGGGTCGTCCTTCTGGTTCGGCCGCTCGCCGAGCACCGCGTCGAAGGAGGCCCGGGCGACCGGCACCAGGTCGGGGTGGGCGACCCAGGAGCCGTCGAAGCCGTTCCCGGCCTCGCGGTCCTTGTCGGCCTTGACCTTCTCCAGCGCGGCCGCGTTGACCTCGGGGTCGCGGCGGCTCGGGATGAACGCGGCCATCCCGCCGATCGCGTGGGCACCGCGCCGGTGGCAGGTCCGCACCAGCAGCCGGGTGTAGGCGGCCATGAACGGCGAGGCCATGGTGACGCCGTTGCGGTCCGGCAGGATGTAGTGCGCGCCGCCGTCGCGGAAGTTCTTGACGATCGAGAACAGGTAGTCCCAGCGCCCGGCGTTGAGGCCGGCCGCGTGGTCGCGCAGTTCGTGGAGGATCTCGTCCATCTCGAACGCGGCGGTGATGGTCTCGATCAGCACGGTCGCCCGGACGGTTCCGTACGGGATGCCGAGTTCGGCCTGGGCGTGGGTGAACACGTCGTTCCACAGCCGGGCTTCGAGGTGGCTCTCGGTCTTCGGCAGGTAGAAGTACGGGCCGGAGTTGGGGTCCTCGGCACCCTTGGCCAGCAGCCGGGCGGCGTTGTGGAAGAAGTAGAGGCCGAAGTCGACGAACGCGCCGGCCACCGGCGTGCCGTCGACCAGCAGGTGGTTCTCGTCCAGGTGCCAGCCGCGCGGGCGGACCACGACGGTGGCGAGTTCGGCGGCGGGCTTGAGGGCGTAGGCCTTGCCGGCCGCGCTGGTGAAGTCGATCCGGCCCTCGAAGGCGTCGATCAGGTTGACCTGGCCGCTGATCACGTTCTCCCAGGTCGGGGAGGTGGCGTCCTCGAAGTCGGCGAGCCAGACCTTCGCGCCGGAGTTGAGTGCGTTGATGACCATCTTGCGGTCGGTCGGGCCGGTGATCTCCACCCGGCGGTCCCGGAGGGCGCGGGGCGCTTCGGCGACCTTCCAGTCCCCGGCCCGGACCTCGGCGGTCTCGGGGAGGAAGTCCAGCGTGCCGGTGGCGGCGATCTCGGCCCGGCGGGCCTTGCGCCTGGCCAGGAGGTCCTGCCGGCGTTCCTCGAAGGCTCGATGGAGCCCGGCGACGAAGGCGAGCGCCTCCGGAGTGAGCACCTCCTCCGCCCGGTGGACGCGAGGACCGGCGACAGTGACGGCCGGAGCGGCGAGGGAGGCGCCGACGGGCCCCTGATCTGCAGCCATGGGCAGGACACTCCTAAGACGGTTGAACCTGACGAAGGGAGCTCCAGTGGGAACTTCCTCGGGGGAACTTCCACGATCCGCACCCGCCTACCGGCGAGTTCGATTCTGTAAGGTGGAGACTAGTTTCCGCGATACAGAATTTCAACGGTTTGTTGAGAGATCGCCGGGACTCTACTCCTCACCGACAGCGAAGGGAACGCCGGTGGCCGCGACCTCCGACTCAGCACCGACGACAGGCACCGACCGCGCGAGCGGCGGCGTGCAGTCCGTCGAGCGCGCCTTCCAACTCCTGGAGGCGCTGGCCGACTCCGGCGGCGTGGCCACGCTCAGCGAGCTCTCCACCAGCTCCGGCCTCCCGATGCCGACCATCCACAGACTGGTTCGTACCCTCGTCCAGCAGGGCTATGTCCGCCAGGACACCGCGCGCCGCTACACCCTCGGCCCCCGGCTGATCCGCCTCGGCGAGACGGCCGGCCGACTGCTCGGCAGCTGGGCCCGCCCGTACCTGGCCGAACTGATGGAGGCCACCGGCGAGACCGCCAACCTGGCGGTGCTGGAGGGCGGCGAGGTGGTGTACGTCGGCCAGGTGCAGTCGCGCCGCTCGATGCGGATGTTCACCGAGGTCGGCCGACGGGTGCAGCCGCACTGCACCGGCGTCGGCAAGGCGCTGCTCGCCCAGTTGCCCGAGGACGAGGCTCGCGCCGTGCTCGGCCCCAACCCGCTGCCCGCGCACACCGAGTACACCGTCACCGACCCGCAGGAGCTGATGCGCCAGCTCGCCGAGGCACGCGAGCGCGGCTACGTGGTCGACGACCAGGAGCAGGAGATCGGCGTCCGCTGCATCGCGCTCGCCGTCCCGGGCGCGCCGACGCCGACCGCGCTCTCCGTCTCCGGCCCGGAGGCCCGCATCCGCGCCCTGGAGGAACAGGCCGGGGCCGCCTCGCTGGTACCGGTGATGCACCAGATCGCGGCTCGGCTGGGGCAGGTCCTCGCCCCCTGACACCACGTCAACCCCCGTTGCCGGCCGACGTGGCCGTGTCGGCGCGCCGCGTCACCCGTTCGGGCGGACGACGGGCGGGTTGGCACCCGGCTCCGGTGACGGCTCCGCCACCCTGGTGCCGACGCGGCCCGCGACGGCGCGGGCGGCCGGGACGCGAGGGCAGGGTGAGCGGGGATGGAGCAGCAGGACCGGGACGTGCGGGGCGGTGCGGCAGGCGGTACCGACGTGCGGGGCGGTGACGGTCGGGGCAGCGGCGGACGAAACACCGGCGGACGGGACGGCGGCACGCGGCGCGCCGCCGGAAGAGGCGGGGGCTTCGGCGGCGCCGGGTTGATCGCGGCCGTGGCAGCGGGGTGCGCGGTGACGGTGCTGGCCACCGACCCGTCCTGGGCGCTGCACCGCCCCGAGCCCCGGCCCGCGGTGGAGGTCGTCGTGCCGGGCGCGCAGGCGGCGTCCACCCTGCCCGCGCCCACGACGTCCGAGGCCACCACGCTGCCCGCCCCGGTAACTCCCGGGGTCTCCGAGGCCACCACGCTGCCCGCGCCGGCGGCACCCGGGGTCTCCGAGGCCACCACGCTGCCCGCACCGGCGGCCGACCGCCCGTCCCGCGCCGACCTCGAGGTGGTCCGGCTCGACCCGGACGCGGCCGCCCCCGGTGGCACCACCACCGTCCGCGCGTTCGTCGGCAACCGCGGCCCGGGCACCACGGCCTCCCCGTTCACCGTCGTGGTCACCCTGCCCAAGGGGGTCACGCCCGAGGGCCCCTACTTCCCGTCCGACTGCCGGGTGCTCGGCCGCAACCGCGACCACGGCCGCGTCGTGCGGTGCTCGTTCGAGCCCGGGCTGCGGGAGGGGCGCAGCGCGACCGCCCTCATCCCGGTGCGGCTCGACCCGGAACTGCCGGCGGGCACGCTGAGCGGCGGCTCGGTCGAGGTGCACGGCGCGGACGACCCGGACGAGAGCAACAACAGGCAGCCGTTCGACATCACGGTCGTCGCGACGGCCGCCGGCTCCTGAACCGTACGGTCCCGCCGGTGGGCGCTCGCCGCCGAACGCCCACCGGTGGGCGTACCGCCCCGCGCCCACCGAGGGGTCGGGGTTCACGGGCCAGAGGGTCCCGGAGAGTCCCAGAGGGTCAGGAGGTCAGGGGGTCAGGAGGTCAGGAGGTCAGCCCTGCCGGCCCGGGGTGGCCGGCAGGGGCCGGGGTCCGCGTCGGCGTCCCGCCGGCGGAGACCACCAGCTGCCGCGCGGCCAGGTCGTGCCAGATGCCGTCGAGGTCCTGCCAGAAGCCGAACTGGGTGTACGTCCCGGCCGGCAGGGCGCGCGCGGCGCTGGTGAAGTCGAACCCCTCCGGGCAGATCCGCACGTCGGACGCGTGGCCGGGGAAGTCAAGGTTGTTCCCGCCGGCGTCGCGCACGCCCACACCGACGGTCTTCGCGGTGACGCAGTCCGAGGAGTGCAGCACGAGCGAGGCGGCCGTGGCCTTGCCCGCGACCATGCCGACGGGGGCGAGCCGGTCCTGGGTGACGGTCGGCGCGGCGGCGGCACCTGCGCCGGCGGTCGCCTGGGCACCCGTGGTGGACGGCACTCCGAGCAGGCCGGCGCCGCTGATGGCGAACGCCCCGACGGCGGCGAGGACCGCGTTGCGGAGGCGGTGGGACGGGCGGGCGTGGCGCGGTGCGCGACGACGGCCGCGCACGAACGCGGGCCGGAGCGTGGAGCTGTCGGGCTTGGGCATGGGGTCACCTCGGCGACGCCTGCGAGGTGAGCTGTCGGGTTCGGGCTGAGGTTGCCCGGCCGCCCGGGAGCGGCTTCACCCCTAGCCTCGGCCCGCACGCGGGGGCGTACGAGCCGGGCGCTGACCTTGGTTCCCCCGCTCCCGTCCACTGTGGTGCTCGGTGACCCGCCGACGGGTGGACGGGACTCGGCGTCCCGGCGACGGGGTCCGCGAGGGCGGACGACCGTTGCAGGCTAGGCGGGTCGTCCGTGGACGGACAACTCGGCCGGGCCGGTTGTCGCACAGGTCACAGTGGTGCCGATCAACGACACCGAGTGGCGGTCGAGTTGATCGACTTCCGGGAGACGGATGGCGGAGGAGCGGGGGAAGACGGCCGGCCGAATCGGCTGAGTCGATCGGGTTCGTCCTGGTCCTGTCTGGTCTGGCCTGGCCTGGCCTGGCCTGCTCTGGTCTGCTCCAGCCTGGTCAGCCGAGCCAGGCGTCGACCTGGCTCTCCGCCTCCGGCGCCCAGGCGAGCTTCATGTGGTTGAGGCCGCCGAGCAGCCGGGTGCCGCCGACCGTCGCGATGCCGGTGGTGTCCAGCGCGCTCGCGGTGAACACCAGGCCGTCGCTCGGCCCGCGGTTCTCGTTGAGCACGCCCGGAATGTCGGCGGACCCGCCCGCCAGCAGGTAGGTGCGCACCGAGGCCGGGATGCCGGCCTGCCGGAGCGGCGCGATCAGCGAGCCCGCGTCGATCGCCGCCTGGATGCCCTGGCCGGAGGTGTAGAAGCCCTGGCCGCCGTAGTATGTGGTCCACCAGTCCTGGGCGGTGGAGTCCACCCCGTAGGTACCGTCCCAGCGGGCGAGCAGTTGGCGTTGGCCCGGGTAGCAGTCGTAGCCGCCGCTCGGCAGGACCCCGAGGCAGGGCTGCGCGGTGTACGTGCCGTAGCAGGTCATGGAGAGGTGCGGGGACGGCACGTTGGCGGTGCCGCCGCAGGCCGGCCAGGAGACCAGGTCGAAGTCCCAGCCGTGCGCGTACACGTAGTCCAGCCCGCCGTTCGGCCCGCCGAGGGTGATCAGACGACGCACGTCACCCGCGTAGGACCTCCCCCAGGAGGGCTTCACCGAGGACACGTACGCCCTGGCGGCGACCTCGCCCTTGCTCCACGCCACCACGTCGACCTGGGGGACGCCGAGCCGGTCCCGGATCAGCGCGACGGCGTCGCCGACGGCCTGGGCCTGGAGCAGGTTGTCGCCGTGCTTGTGGGCGAAGCCGATCGCGAAGACCCGGTGGCCGGTGCCGGACAGGTACTGGGCGAGGCCGGTGGACGGGCAGCTCGCGGCGCCGCAGACACTGCTCTCCCCCGGGTTCGCCCAGGCCCGGTCGGCGTTGTCGTTGGCTCCGTGGACCAACAGGACGGGGGTGGCCTTGCTGCCGGTGTCCCAGCCGACGGCGGAGTAGAGCAGGAAACGGGCGGAGGAGGGCCGGCCGGTACCGAAGTACGTCCGGCGGGCGCCGTCCTGGTCGCCGCGGCCGTCGGACGGGAACTGCTCGGCGCGGAAGCCGGGGGTGGCGTCGAGGTAGCGCTCGACCTTGGCCCAGCCGTTGCCGGGGGCGGGGAAGGTGGCTTCCAGAGTGAGGGGGGCGGCGGTGGCGCCACTCACGGTGGTGGCGGTGGTGGCGGTGTTCGCGGTGTTCGCGGTGTTCGCGGTGTTCGCGGCGCTCGCGGCCTGGGCGGCGGTGGGGGCGCCGAGGAAGGCGGCGGCCAGCATCAGGAGCGCGGCGGCGAGGGCGGTGGGGGCGCGCCTCGTCGAGGCGGGGTGCGTGGGGGTGCGTCTCATGGCCGGACGCTAGGGCCGCCGGCCGGCCGTGCCCATGTGCCGGTCGCACATCCCGACGGCCGGGCGGTGGCGAACCGTACCGTGGCGAGTGCCTGACCGAGTGCGCCCGGTCGGATAAATTGGAAGTCTGACATCATCCGCAGTGCACAAGAGCGGTGGGCCCGACCGGAGGCTCGCCATGACCTCACAGGAACGAGGATCCGCCCCGCCATGACCGCGCCCCTGCCCGCCTTCGCCGGCCGCACCTACCTCTTCCGGGCCGACAACGGCGCGGCCTTCCGCAACACCTACTCGGCCGACGGCACGCGGCTGCGCTGGGAGGGCCTCGGCGAGTCCGCGGGCCAGTGGGAGGACGTGCGGCTGCACGTCGCCGAGGTCGCGCCCGAGGTCTACTTCGTCAGCTGGACGGAGCAGAGCGGGATCACCGTCAGCCATGTGATGGACCTCGGCAAGCTGACCGTGCGGGCCTTCTGGACCTTCGAGGGCGAGGGCGGCCGGGTCGGCGAACTGCACACCGGGACGCTGGAGCGGGTGGCCTGAGCGGCGGGACCGCCGTGTGGGAGCCGAACGGCTCCCGAATGTCCGAACGGACCGGACCCCGGGGC
>NZ_JBHUAF010000179.1:0-16384 GCF_042789895.1 Kitasatospora sp. NPDC056783 | reverse complement strand
CCCTGTTGGTGGGGCGGGCCCTCGTGAGTGTGGTGCGGTCGGCGCCTCAGGCGGCCACACGGACCATGTCCGCCTGCGGGCCCTTCTGTCCCTGAGAGATCTCGAACTCGACCCGCTGGCCCTCCTCGAGGGTGCGGTAGCCGTCCATCTGGATCGCGCTGTAGTGGACGAAGACGTCCGCACCACCGTCGACCGCGATGAAGCCGTAGCCCTTCTCCGCGTTGAACCACTTGACGGTGCCCTGAGCCATTCCGAACTCCCCTAGTGCTGTGCTGGCCCTTCACGCGCCCGCAGGTAGCGGGCCCGGGTTGGTTGAAGGCCGGCCCGGGGAACCCCCCCTGGGCGCAGCCGTGCACGCCGCAACCCACCGTTCAGGACGCCAGGCGGCCTCCGTCGAGCGGGTGATTGCGTCGACCGCCGCTGAATGTATCCGGATCGACGCCCTCTGCAACAGGGCCAACCGCCGGTAATTCCGCCGGGGCGTCAAGGGACAGTACGGGCCGAATCGGAATGATCTCGGCATTCCGCGCCGGACATAGCGGACGAATTACTCAAATGTCCGCCGGAATTCTGACAGCAGCCTGACATGTTTCACGGGCCGGTCTCACCGACCGAACGCCCCGGGGCGGAACACCGTACGGGCCCGAAAGGGAATCCCTGTTCCCAGCCGAGCCACACTCTACTCCGACTCGACCGGGAAATATTCCCGCCGAAATGCCGACGGCCGCCCGCGCGCACGGAGAGCCGAATTCCGTACGCGCGGGCGACCGCGGGTTCTCGCGAAGGATCAGCAGCCGCCGGCCACCGCCGGGATGATCGAAACGCCGGCACCGTCCTTGATCTCGGTCGCCAGGCCCTCGGCGAAGCGCACGTCGTCGTCGTTCACGTAGACGTTCACGAAGCGGCGCAGCTTGCCGGTGTCGTCCAGGATGCGGGCGGAGATGCCCGGGTGGTTCTTCTCCAGGTCGGCGACGACCTCGGCCAGGGTGGCGCCCTCGGCGGTCACCTCGGCGGCGCCGCCGGTGTAGGTGCGCAGGATGGTGGGAATGCGGACGTTGGCGCTCATGACTCTCCTTGCGGGGGGCGGGTGGTTCAGGCGGACGCGAGGCCGGCGGCGCGGAAGGCGTCCAGCGTCGGGCGGATGACGGCGGTCATCCCGGCGTCGGAGACGGCGTCCAGGGTCTTCAGGCCGTCGCCGGTGTTGATCGCGACGGTCTCCTTGGCCGGATCCAGCCGGCCGGTCTCGACCAGCTTCTTCAGCACGCCGACGGTCACCCCGCCCGCGGTCTCGGCGAAGATGCCCTCGGTCCGCGCCAGCAGCCGGATCGCCGCCACGACCTCGGCGTCCGTGACGTCCTCCACGGCGCCACCGGTACGGCGGGCGATGTCCAGCACGTACGGGCCGTCGGCCGGGTTGCCGATCGCCAGCGACTTGGCGATGGTGTCCGGCTTGACCGGCTTGATCACGTCCCGGCCGGCCTTGAACGCGGCCGACACCGGCGAGCAGCCCTCGGCCTGGGCGCCGAAGATCCTGTACGGCCGGTCCTCGACCAGGCCGAGCTTGATCAGCTCCTGGAGACCCTTGTCGATCTTCGTCAGCTGCGAGCCCGAGGCGATCGGGATCACGATCTGCTCCGGAAGCCGCCAGCCGAGCTGCTCGCAGATCTCGTACGCCAGCGTCTTCGAGCCCTCGCCGTAGTACGGCCGCAGGTTCACGTTGACGAAGCCCCAGCCCTCACCGGCGGTGTCGCCGATCAGCTCCGAGCAGAAGCGGTTCACGTCGTCGTAGTTGCCCTCGATGCCGACCAGCTCGCCGCCGTACACCCCGGCCATGACGACCTTGCCCTGCTCCAGGTCGTGCGGGATGAACACGCAGGACCGGAACCCGGCCCGGGCCGCCGCCGCGCCCACCGCGCCGGCCAGGTTGCCGGTGGAGGAGCAGGAGAGCGTGGTGTAGCCGAACGCCCGGGCCGCCTCGATCGCGCACGCGACCACCCGGTCCTTGAACGAGTGCGTCGGGTTGCCCGAGTCGTCCTTGATGTGCAGCTGGGCGGTGAAGCCGAGCTCCCGGCCCAGGTTGTCCGCCTTCACCAGCGGGGTCCACCCCGGGTTCAGGTTGGGCTTGGAGGCCACGTCGGCCGGGACGGGCAGCAGCGGCGCGTAGCGCCAGATGGAGGCGGGACCGGCCTCGATCCGCTTGCGCAGCTCCTCGGCGCCCTCGCCGCCGAACTCGTAGGCGATCTCCAGCGGGCCGAAACACTCCAGGCAGGCGAAGCTGGGGCCGAGCGGGAAGCGGGTGCCGCACTCCCGACAGGACAGGGCGGTGGCGGGGCCGAGGTCCACGGAAACGGGTGCGGCAGTGTCGATAGCCATGATGGCGAGGCCTCTCTCCTCATCTTCCCCGTGGCACGGTCGCGCCACAGGCCGGAATTGGCACCTGTCCCGCCGGGGCCTCTGTGACGACAGCCGGGCGAGAAGGTTGCCGGGACGTCAACGGGCCGTTCCCTCAGTCCCTCTGGATGAGCTTGTGAAATTGTGGTGGTGCTCAACGGCGACCCCGGCGTGCGCAGGTCCGACCGCTGTACGAAGACTGTATCCGAAGGCGTCAACCCGTGAACGGGACTGTCCGCCACGCGAGATGACCCGTTCCACCCGAACCCGCCGAGGAGACTCCCGTGCCCGCCGAACCGACCCCCGAGCTCCTCCCGCAGGCGGCGTCCTGGCTGCGCCGCCGCTCCTGGAGCGCGGCCGACCGGCCGGTGGACACCCTCCTCGCCGCCAAGGAGCGCACCGGCCGCACCGTCAGCGTGGTCCTGCCGGCGCTGGACGAGGAGGCCACCGTCGGCGACATCGTCCGCACCGTCCGCCGCGAGCTGATGGAGCGCCTCCCGCTGGTCGACGAGCTCGTCGTGGTGGACTCCGGCTCCACCGACGCCACCGCCGCCGTCGCCGCCGAGGCCGGCGCCCGGGTCGAGCACCGCGACGCCATCCTGCCCCGGCTGCCCGCCGTCCCCGGCAAGGGCGAGGTGCTCTGGCGCTCGCTGCTGGTCACCCACGGCGACATCGTCTGCTTCGTGGACGCCGACCTGCGCGAGTTCGACCCGGCCTTCGTCTCCGGCATCGTCGGCCCGCTGCTGACCGACGAGTCCATCCAGCTGGTCAAGGCCATGTACGACCGCCCGCTGGAGTCGGAGGGCGCCGTGCTGCCCGCCGGCGGCGGCCGGGTCACCGAACTCGTCGCCCGGCCCCTGCTCAACCTCCACTGGCCGGAACTCGCCGGTTTCGTCCAGCCCCTCGGCGGCGAGTACGCGGCCCGCCGCTCACTGCTCGAACGGCTGCCCTTCCCCACCGGCTACGGCGTCGAGCTCGGACTGCTGGTCGACGCCCTGGAGCTGGCCGGCCTGGACGCGCTGGCCCAGGTGGACGTCGGCGTCCGGCACCACCGCCACCAGGACGGCCAGGCCCTCGGCCGGATGGCCGCCACCATCTACCGGACCGCCCTCGAACGCCTCGACCGCACCCACCGCCTCAAGGCCTCCGCCGACCTGGTCCACCCCCACCTCACCCAGTTCACCCGCGACCCGCTGACCCGGACCTTCACCGCCCACACCCACCCGGTCACCGCCCGGGAACGCCCCCCGATGCACACCGTCCCCGAGTACGCCACCCGCCATTGACGGGTTTGCCGCCCCGCACCCCCGGCAACATGCCAACCATGGGCGATCTCACGACCAACCGTTCGAGCGTGACCGGCACCGCCCCCGTCCTGGTGGCCTCCAACCGGGGACCGGTGTCCTTCAGCACCGCCGACGACGGCACGCTGATCCTGCGGCGGGGCGGCGGTGGCCTGGTCTCCGGCCTCTCCGCGATCGACGACCCGAACGCCGTCTGGGTCTGCGCCGCCCTCAACGACTCCGACCGCAGAGCCGCCGCCGAGGCCCCCGACGGCCGCCTCGACCTGGCCGGCCACGACGTCGGCGGCCAGGCCGTACGGATGCTGGACATAGACCCGCAGACCTTCGCCCGCGCCTACAACGGCGTCGCCAACTCCACCCTCTGGTTCGTCCACCACCTGCTCTACGCGACCCCGACCGCCCCCTCCTTCGACGCCGGCTTCCGCACCGAGTGGGCCGCCTACCGGGCCTACAACGAGGCCTTCGCCGGGGCCCTGGCCCGCGAAGCCGCCCCGAACGCCGCGGTCCTCGTCCAGGACTACCACCTCTCGCTGGCCCCGGCCCTGCTCCGCGAAGCCCGCCCCGACCTGCGGATCGGCCACTTCTCGCACACCCCGTGGGCCCCGCCCGAGTACTACCGGATGCTGCCCGACGACGTCGCCCGGGCGGTGCTCACCGGCATCCTGGGCGCCGACCGGGCCGGCTTCCTCACCGAGCGCTGGGCCCGCGCCTTCGCCGCCTGCTGCGCGGACCTCCTCGGCGCCACCGTCGACCACGACGCGCTCACCGTCACCTTCGAGGGCCGCACCACCTCGCTCGGCGTCCACGCCCTCGGCGCCGACGCCGACTTCCTGCGCGAACGCTCGCACCGCCCCGACGTGGACGAGCGCCTCGCCGCCCTGCGCGCGGCCGTCGGCGACCGCCGCACCATCGTCCGGGTCGACCGCACCGAGCTCAGCAAGAACATCGTCCGCGGCCTCCAGGCCTACCGGCACCTGCTCCGCACCCGCCCCGAGTGGCACGACCGGGTGGTGCACATCGCCTTCGCCTACCCGTCCCGCACCGACCTGGCCGAGTACCGGCAGTACACCGCCGCCGTCCAGGACCTGGCCGCCGCCATCGACGCCGAGTTCGCCACCCCCGGCTGGCAGCCGCTGATCCTGCACGTCGACGACGACTTCCCGCGCTCCCTCGCCGCCTACCGGCTGGCCGACGTCGCCCTGGTCAACCCCATCCGGGACGGCATGAACCTGGTCGCCAAGGAGGTCCCGGTGGTCTCCGACCACGGCTGCGCCCTGGTCCTCTCCCGCGAGGCCGGCGCCCACGCCGAACTCAAGGACGCCGCCCTCACCGTCAACCCGTACGACGTCATCGCGACGGCCGACGCCCTCCACACCGGCCTGACCATGAGCCGCGAGGAGCGCGCCGACCGCACCGAGCGCCTGGCCGCCGCGGCCACCGCGCTCCCCCCGCAGCAGTGGTTCCTGGACCAGCTCAACGCGCTGTGAGCGCCTCCCCCAGGGCCTCCAGCAGCTCCACCACACCCTCCGGCCCGGCGACCACCAGGTCCGCCCGGTCGGCCAGTTCCCGCACCGGCGCGTCCCCCACCGCGCCGGCGCACACCAGCACCCCGGCCACGCCCTCGCCACGCAGCTTCTCCACCGCCGCGAAGGCCGCCACGTCCCCCAGGTCGTCCCCCGCGTAGAGCACCGACCGGGCCCCGCGCTCCCGCAGGAACCCGGTCAGCGCCGCCCCCTTGTCCACCCCCGGCGGCCGCAGCTCCAGCACCAGCCGCCCGGGTTCCACCACCAGCCCGTGCCCGGCCGCCAGCTCCTCCACCGGTGCCCGCAGCAGCTCCAGCGCCTGCTGCGGCGCCGCCGTGCGGCGGGTGTGCACGGCCACCGAGCGGCCCTTGTCCTCCACCCAGGTCCCCTCGGGCGCGGCCACCCGCTCCAGCACCTCCGGCAGCTCGGCCCGCACCCGCGCCACCCCCGGATGCGCCTCCGGCGCCGAGAGCTCCCCGTCCTCCCACCGCTCGGCGCCGTAGTGCCCCAGCACCACCACGCCCGGCAGGCCCGCGAACCCGCCGTACTCGACCGCCAGCGCGGCCGGCCGGCCGGTCACCACCACCACGGCGCCGACCACCGGGGCCAGCCGCCGCAGCGCCCCCGCCACTCCGGGGTGCGCCCGGGCCTGCCCCGGGTCCGCCACGATCGGCGCCAGCGTCCCGTCGAAGTCCAGTCCGATCACGGTGTCCCGGGGCGCCGCCAGCACGGCCCGCACCCCGTCCCGTCCGGCCTCGGTCCCCGGTACGAACATCTCTTGAAAGCCCATACCGAAAGCCCTACCCCGGAGCCCGCGGCTCCGCACCCGGCCGGTCCGTCGGCGGAAGGCTCCGCGCCCGGCCGACCGTCAGCGGGCGCTCCGGCGCGCCTCCCGGATCCGCCGCAGGCGGTTCACCAGCACCGGCGCGTGCGCCAGCGCCTCCTCCCGGTCCAGCAGACCGTTCAGCAGCTGGTAGTACCGCGTCGGGGAGAGCCCCAGCTCCTCCCGGATCGCCCGCTCCTTGGCCCCGGCCGTACGCCACTGCCGCCCTTCCAGCGCCAGCACCGCCCGGTCCCGCTCACCCAGTTCACCCAGCTCGCCCACCGAGCACACCTCCGTCCACCACTACGGAGTGTCATTGTCCCGCGCGACCCCGACACACACTGCTGTCCCCACCGGGCCCCCGCCCGCACTAACGTCACCCCATGACCACGCCCAGCTTCGCCGTGCACGTCCCCACCGCCGACCTCGACCCCGAGCCGCTCGACCCGTCCCAGATCGTCTCCGGCACCCCCGAGGTCACCGGCCGGGTGCTGTCCGAGTCCGCCGACGGCCGCCGGCTGCACGGTCTCTGGCAGATCACCCCGGGCGTGGTCACCGACGTCGAGGCCGACGAGATGTTCGTGGTGCTCAGCGGCCGGGCCACCATCGAGATCGAGGGCGGTCCGACCCTGGAGGTCGGCCCCGGAGACTGCGCGGTGCTGCGCGAGGGCGACCGCACCACCTGGACGGTCCACGAGACCCTCCGCAAGGCCTACGCCATCACGCTCCCCTGAGCGGGCCCGGCCCGCCCCACCCGGGCCGGGGCCGCCTCCCGGTCCCGGTCCTACTTGCGGACCTTCGCCGCCTCCTGCGCCGCCGCGTCCTGCAGCCCGCCGAGCACCTGCTTCGGGTCCCCGGTCACCGCCTGGCCGATCCCGGCCTTGATCCGGTCGCTGACCACGCCCCAGGCCGGGTCCCCGAAGGGGTAGAAGCTCGCGCTGGTCAGCCCGACCGCGAACTGCTTGAGGTCCTCGTGCTTCGGGTCCGAGGCCATCTGGCCGAACGCGTCCTGGGTGACCGGCAGCAGGTTGTACTGCTCGTCGAACTTCAGCTGGTTGTCCTTGCCGTAGACGAACGACAGGAACTTCTTGATCTCGTTCTTGTGCCCGTTCGCCTTGAACGCCATCATCCAGTCCGCGACCCCGAGGCTCCCGGTCCGCCCCACGCCGTCCTTCTTGGGGATCGGCGCCGTCCCGAACTCGACGTTCCCGGCGGTCGCCATCCGCAGCAGCGTCGGGTGCCCGTTCAGCATCGCGACCTTCCCGGACGCGAAGTCCCGGAACGCCGGGGTGCGGTTCACCTTGCCGGGGTCCGGGTACGTCAGGCCGGGGCCCACCAGGTTGTTCTTCAGCCAGCCGAACGTCGCCTGGTTCTGGGCACTGTCGATGGTGTAGTTGCCCACGTCGTCGGAGATGCCGCCACCGCCGCTCAGCGTCCACAGCATCGATTCGGCCGGCGCCTCCTCCGGGCCCAGCGGCAGCCCGTACGGAGTCACCCCCGGCACCTTGGCCTTGATCTTCTCCGCGTCCTGGCGCAGTTCGCTCCAGGTGGCCGGCGGCTGGGCGATCCCGGCCTGACGGAACATCGCCTTGTTGTAGAAGAGCACCCGCGACGAGGACACGAACGGGATCCCGTACTGGGTGCCGAGTACCTGCCCGGTGTGCGAGAAGGTCTCCAGGAAGTCGGCCTGGGTCTCCAGCGAGAGCACGTCGGACGCCGGGTACAGCCGGTCCGCCGCGACCTGGTCGGCGAAGCCGCCGGTCTGCAGCAGGTCCGGCGACTTGCCGGCCGCGATCATGTCCTCGACCTTTTTGCCGATCTCGGTCCAGGAGTCCACCTCGACACTGACCTTGATCTTGGGGTTGGCCGCCTCGAAGTCCCTGGCGACCCCGTCCCAGTAGTGCTGGGAGCCGGTCTCGAGGCTCTCCCCGTAGTCGGCCGCGACCAGCCTGAGGGTGACGGTCCCGTCGTCCTGACCGCCGCACGCGCTGGCCGCGATGAGCACCAGTGCTCCGGCCAGCGCACCGCCGAGCACACGGGTGGGAACGTGGGCGCGCCTGTTCAACGCGGGTACCGCCTTCGGGGGGATGCCTACGGGGAGAAAGACCGGCCGGAACGGGGGCATCCGGCGGGGGGAGGCGCCACACTGTCAAACCCGCCGACCACCGGTCCACACCAGCGGCCCGGACCGCCCCAGGAGTTATCGAAGTGCCCGGAGTCATTGCACGATGCGCAACACGACCCCCGCCCCGGCTCCCCGCCCGCGTCCCGCGCGCACCGGACGCAAAGCCCCGCACACGCCGCAGCTGCGACAAAGCTCACCCAATATGGACCAGACCAATCCGACAACTGGACTAGACCTCTTCGACCCGACCAAGGGAAACTGTCCTCCGTGAAGCACGTCATCGCACTCGATGTAGGCGGCACCGGCATGAAGGCCGCGCTGCTCGCCCAGGACGGCTCCGTGCTGTTCGAGGCACGCCGACCGACCGGGCGGGAGCACGGCACGGACGCCGTCGTCGCCGCCATCCTCGACTTCGCCACCGACCTGGCGGACGAGGGCCTCAGCCGTTTCGGCGTCGCCCCGCTCGCGGCCGGTGTCGCCGTCCCGGGCACGATCGACGAGAAGAACGGCATCGCGGTCTTCTCCGCCAACCTCGGCTGGCGCGAGCTCCCGCTGCGCAAGCTCCTCGGCGAGCGCCTGTCCGGACCGGACGGCGGCGCGATGCCGGTGGCCCTCGGCCACGACGTGCGCTCCGGCGGCCTGGCCGAGGGCCGGCTCGGCGCCGGCCGCGGCGTCGACCGCTTCATGTTCGTCGCCCTCGGCACCGGCATCGCCGGCGCCATCGGCATCGACGGCCGGATCGAGTCCGGCGCGCACGGCTACGGCGGCGAGATCGGCCACGTCGTGGTCCGCCCGGGCGGACCACAGTGCGGCTGCGGCGCCCGCGGCTGCCTGGAGACGCTGGCCTCCGCCTCCGCCGTCTCGCGCGCCTGGGCCGAGGCCAGCGGCGACCCCGACGCCGACGCGGCATCCTGCGCCGCCGCGGTGGACGCCGGGGACGACCGCGCGCTCGCGGTCTGGCGGCGGGCCGTCGACGCCCTCGCCGACGGAATCATCGTGGCCCAGAGCCTGCTCGACCCGTCCACGGTGATCGTCGGCGGCGGGCTGGCCGAGGCCGGCGACACCCTCTTCACTCCGCTGCGCGCGGCGGTCACCGAGCGGCTGACCTTCCAGATGCCCCCGAAGGTCGTACCCGCCATGCTCAAAGACACCGCCGCGTCCCTGGGCGCGGGCCTGCTCGCCTGGGATCTGCTCTCCTTGGAGGTGACCGCGTGACCACCGCGGACCGTGACCGTACCGCCCTGGCCGGCGCCCGACTGGTGCTGCCGGGCGGCGTCGTCGAGGGCGACCGACTCTCCGTCGAGGGCGAGCGCATCGCCGGCCTCGGCGGCGACACCACGCCCGGCGACCTCGACCTGACCGGGTACACCGTCGTCCCCGGCTTCGTCGACCTGCACGTCCACGGCGGCGGCGGTGCCGCGTACACCTCCGGCATCGCCGAGGAGGCGCTGCTGGCCGCCCGCACCCACCTGGAGCACGGCACCACCACCACGGTGGCCTCCACCGTCACCGGCGAGATCGACGAGGTCGCCCGCCAGGCGCACATCCTCTCCGAACTCGTCGAGGACGGCGTCCTGGCCGGCATCCACTTCGAGGGCCCGTTCATCTCGCACAACCGCTGCGGCGCCCACCGCCCCGACCTGCTGCGCGCCCCGGACCCGGCGCTGGTGCGCAAGCTGGTCGACGCCGCCCGCGGCCACGCCAAGATGGTCACCCTCGCCCCCGAGCTGCCCGGCGGCCTGGACTCGGTGCGGATGCTCGCCGACCTCGGCGTGATCGCCGCCGTCGGCCACACCGACTCCGACTACGCCACCACCCTGGAGGCGATCGAGGCCGGCGCCACCGTCGCCACCCACCTGTTCAACGCCATGCCCGGCATCGCCCACCGCGCCCCCGGCCCGATCGTGGCGCTGCTGGAGGACGAGCGGGTCACCGTCGAGCTGATCAACGACGGCGTGCACCTGCACCCCTCCGTGCTGGACCTCGCCTACGGCACCGCCGGCGCGAGCCGGGTCGCCCTGATCACCGACGCGATGGGCGCGGCCGGCATGGGCGACGGCCTCTACCCGCTCGGCCCGCTCCAGGTCGAGGTCAAGGACGGCGTCGCCCGGCTGGTCGAGGGCGGCGCGATCGCCGGCTCCACCCTCACCCTGGACGTGGCGTTCAAGCGCTCGGTCACCGTCAACGGGCTGAGCCTGGACCAAACCGTCGAGTCGCTGTCCGCCACCCCGGCCCGGCTGCTCGGCCTGAGCGACTCGATCGGCTCGCTGGAGGCCGGCAAGTTCGCCGACCTGGTCGTGGTCGACTCCGAGAGCTACGACCTGGTCGCCGTGATGCGCCGCGGCCGCTGGGTCCTCGGCGGCGAGAAGTTCGAGACCGTCAGGTCCGCCTGAACGACGCCGACGGCCGCCCTCCCCCTCGGGGACGGGCGGCCGTGGTGTGTCCGGGGCCTGGTCAGCCGTTCGGCTCGATGGTGATCTGGTCGATCAGGATCGGCCCGGAGGGCGCCGTGAAGACCACCGAGTTCGACCCGGCCTGGAACTGCGGGAGTATCCAGGTGGTGTACCAGGAGGACGCCGGGTCCTTCCCCGGCGAGTAGTTCTTGTACGTCAGCCCGCTCGGCCAGTCCTTGCCGTTCACCGCGGCCGCGCCCTTCACCTCCGCGCCGGCGTTGCCGTAGTGCACGGTCAGCTTGTACGTCCCCGCCGTCGCGACCTCGCCGGTCCAGGTCACCGAGCCGCCCTGCTGGAGCGTCAGGTAGCCGCCGTCGGCGGACTTGGCGCCCTTGACGCTGTTGCCGACCGGCGCGTTCTGCCCCTGGAGCTGGCTCGCGTCCACCGTCACCGGACCGGAGCCGACGGTCGAGGTCGTGGAGGGCGCGGCACTCGCGGTGGTGGCCGTCGGCGCCGGGGTGATCGGAGCCGGCGGGGCGGCGGAGGTGGTGCCGCCCTTCGCGTCCGTCTTGTCGTCCTGGTCCCCGGTGGAGAGCGCTATCCCGGCGCCGATCGCTATCGCCGCGATCACGGCGACCGCGCCGATCACCGCGCCCTTGCTCCGGCCGCCGCCCCGGGGCTCCTCGCCCGGCTGCGGACGGGAGTGCTCGGCGTAGCGGTTCTGCTGGGTGGGCGCGGCACCGTACTCGGGCTGCTGCGGCGCGCCGGCCTGACCACCGTACGGGCCCTGCGGCTGGCCGCCCGGATACCCCTGCGGCGGCATTCCCTGCTGGCCGTACGGCTGCTGGGGCTGCTGCGGCGCCCGCGGCGGCGCGCTCTGCGGGTAGCCGTACTGCGCGCGCCCGACCTCCATCGGGCGGTTGTACGACGTGCGCGGAACCCCTTGCTGCGGCTCGGCCGGCTGCCCGGTGGAGCCGTCGGCCGGGCGGTAGAGGTAGCCGAACGGGTCGTCGTCCTGCGGGGCACCGCCCCCCTGGCCCTCGGGCACTCCGTTGCTGCCGGCGGTCGTCACGGTGGTCTGCTCCCCCATCCGGTGCGCCGCCGGCTGCGGGCGGCGCAGATCATGGACGCTGTCGTACCGGGAACCCTACCTGTCGTACGTGACAGCGGGGAAAAGAACCCTTGACAACCCGCGGGTAACCCGGTCCGACCAGGGCGGACCGCGCATCCGGGGGAACGCCCGGCGCCCCGGGCACGCGCTAACCCGCGCGCCGGTGCGAGCGCTCGCCGCGCGCCCCGCGCACCGCGCCGCCCCGGGCGCGCTTCTCGTCGTACATCCGCTCGTCCGCGGTGTGCAGCACCTCCTCGATGCTCATCCCGCAGCCCGCCCAGCCGACCCCGAGGCTCACCCCCACCCGCATCGCCCGCCCGCCGATCCGCATCGGCGGGATGATCGCGCCGCGCAACCGGTGGGCGAGGTCCTTGGCCTCCTCGCGGCCGATCCCGTCGGCCAGCACCACGAACTCGTCGCCGCCGAGCCGGGCCACCGTGTCGCCGTCCCGCACCGCCTGGCTCAGCCGCCGGGCGACCTCGACCAGCACCGCGTCGCCCGCGTTGTGGCCGAACCGGTCGTTGATCGACTTGAAGCCGTCCAGGTCGCAGAAGAGCACCGCGAGCCCCTTGTCCGCCGTCGCCGCGCCACCGGAGCGGAACGGCGCCGACCAGGCGTCGCCGCCGGGCCCGTACTCGGCCGGGACCACCGCGTGCACGTGCTCCCCGAAGCCCGGACCGAGCGCCTCGGGCAGCCCGTAGCCGTGCGCCGGCCCGGAGTACGGGTCCGCGCCCTCCGTCCGGTGCCCGCCGTAGGAGTCGACCGGGTAGCCGTACGGCTGCGGGCAGGCCGCCGCCTCGGCCGGGCCGGCGGCACCGACCAGCTGCGGCTGGGGACAGAGCCGGCGGGCCAGCCGGGCCTTGAGCTCGGCGCCGTTCGGCAGCCCGGTGAGCGCGTCGTGGCTGGCCCGGTGGGCGAGCTGGAACTCGTGCCGCTTGCGGTCCTCGATGTCCTCGACGTGGGTGAGCAGGAAGCTCGGGCCCTCGGCCGCGTCCGCGACGATCGAGTTGCGCAGGCAGACCCACTGGTAGCCGCCGTCCCGCCGGGACAGCCGCAGCTCCGCGCGGCCGCTCTCGGCGCTGGTGCGCTCCAGCAGCGCCCGGTCCTCCGGGTGCACGAGGTCGGCGAAGCTCTGCTGGCGCAGCACCGCCCGGGGCCGGCCGAGCAGCCGGCACAGCGCGTCGTTGACCCTGGTCAGCTGGCCGCGCCCGGCGCCGTGGAGCTCGGTGATCGCCATCCCGCTGGGCGCGTACTCGAAGGCCTGGCGGAAGCTCTCCTCGCTGGCCCGCAGCGCCTGCTGCTCCTTCTCCAGGCGCGCCAGCGCGCGCTGCATCTCGGCCCGCAGCCGGGCGTTGCCGATCGCGATGGAGGCCTGCAGCGAGAACATCTCCAGCGCCTCGCGGGTCCACGCGCCGGGCCGCTTGCCGCTGCGCGGCCGGTCCACCGAGAGGACGCCGAGGAGATCGCCGCCGGCGCTGTACATCGGGGCGAGCAGCCCGTCGGCGGGGTGCCAGTCGTTGGCGTACACCGGCAGCGGGCCGTCCCCGATCCAGCGCGGGATGTCGCTGGCGACGGCCCAGCCGCGGTCGTACGGCAGGAAGCGCAGGGTGCCCCAGTGGTCGCTGACGCCGAGCAGCCGGTCCCAGGACTCCCGGGAGCCGACCTGGCCGAGCAGGACGGAGGGGCCGCCCATCGGGCTCTCCTCCAGCTCCCAGACGGCCGCCACCACGAGGTCCCCGTCCGGCCGGACCAGGCTGACCGCGGCGGCGTCGAAGCCGAGCCCGTGCACCGCGCCCTCGACGACGGCCTGGAGGGTTCCGGCGAGGCTGCGGGCAGCGTTGAGGTCCGCCACGACCCGGTGCAAGGTGCGGAGGGTCGCGAGACGGACGTACGGCTCCGACTCGGCTTCCATGCGGGGGCTCCCCGGCTTCTTCGGATAGTTCTTGATTGGTTATCGTCCGATTGCCAGAAGAACTGAATCACAGGGAGCACAGCGCTCGGCACGCTCGGTCAGCAATAGGCCGTCACTTGTGACTTAAATCACACAACACTAATGCGCCCTTAATCAGTTCATCCGTCCCATAGCCGGACATATGGCTCCATAGGAACATTTCTCGTGGTCGACCGCATTGGCCCCAGGCTGAAGCCGACTGGGCCCGCCGACCGGGCTGCTTCACTCCTGAGGGTGAGTTCGGCCACCGGGCGCAACTCTTCGGCCGGACCTGCGGTCCTACGACCAAGGCCCGATGCCGTTTCCACCGGACCCCGACTACCGTGCGGTACGTGTACCCGTCCCCGCAGCCCGAAGCTGCCCCCCACGCCACGCCCGACGAGTTCCGGGCAGCCCTCTCCCAGCTCGCCGCCGGCGTCAGCCTGGTGACCGTCCACGACCCGGACGACGGCGAGGACGTCGGCATGACCGCCACGTCCTTCCTGTCCGTGTCGCTGGAGCCGCCGCTGGTGCTGATCTCGGTCCGCGAGGACTCCCGGATGGACGAGGTGCTCACCCGGGCGGACACCTGGGCGGTCTCGGTGCTGGCCGAGGGGCAGAAGACGCTCGGCTCCCGGTTCGCCATGAAGGGCCGGCTCAGCGACCGGCTGCTGTTCGCGGACACCGCGCACCACCGCGGCCCGCACACCGGCGCCCCGCTGATCGACGGCGCGCTGGCCACCGTCGAGTGCCGCACCGAACAGCGGATACCCGCGGGCGACCACACCCTGCTGCTCGGCCGCGTCCTGGAGGCCGTGGTGCCCGACCCCGGCGGCCGTCCGCTGCTCTACTTCCGCGGCGGCTACCGCCCCCTGGGCTGAGGCCCGCGGCCGGCTACTCGCCGCCGCGCGGCGCCCGGCGCCCCCGCTTCAGCTCGGAGCGGTGCCGCTTGTTGTCCAGCCGCCGCTCGACCATCCCACGGCTCGGCCTGGTCGCCCGCCGGGCCTTCGGCGGCGGCGCGCACGCCTCCGTCAGCAGCGCCGACAGCCGGGCCGCGGCCGCCTCCCGGTTGCGCCACTGCGAGCGGAACTCCGAGGCCACCACCACCAGCACCCGGCCGTCCACCAGCCGCCCCGCCAGCCGCTCCAGCGCGCGCTCGCGCCACACCTCGGGCAGCGCCCTGGTCGAGGCCAGGTCGAAGCGCAGCTCGGCCTTGGAGTCGGAGGTGTTGACGTGCTGGCCGCCGGGGCCGGAGGAACGCGAGAAGCGCCAGACGAGCTCGGCGTCGGGGACGACCACCGACCCCCGTACGCGGATGGGCTCGGACATGCCTCCCATCATCGCGCCCCGGGCCCCCGCGGTCACCCGGTTATCGGCGGCCCGTCCGCTCCTCGGCCCCGGTTAGTCCGGCGCACCGCGAGCCCCGACAATGGCGTACGTGATCGAGCTCGGCTACTCCCTCTCCAACCGCTTCCCCGACCCCCCGCAGACGGACTACCGCACCGCGTCCGTGCACACCCTGCGGTACGACCTGTTCTGCGGCGACGTCTACCTGGACGGCGAGGGCTCGGAACTGTCCACCGCCTGGGGCTGGGTGCCGGTGCTCGACTTCGCCTGGGCGCTGTGCGACATCGCCGAGCACCTGGACCGCGACCCGGACGGCAGCCGGGCCGCCCGGGTGCAGACCGCCGACCTCGACTTCACCCAGAACACCGAACTGCTGCGCTTCGCCCGCCGCTTCAACTGGGTGGAGGTCACCGCGACCTGGCTGCCGGACGAGCCGCCGGTGGTGGTCCGGCACAGCGACCTGCGGCGCGAGGCCCGGGACTTCCTCCAGGACACCCTGGCCGACCTCTTCGACATGCACCCCGATCTGGCCGACAACCCGACCGTCTGGTCGCTCCAGGGCCGGTTCCGGAGGATCTGACCCGCGCTTTTCCCACGCTTTACCCTTCGTCCGGCGGCCCGGCCGGCGATCCGATCGGCGTGCCCGCCCGTTCCCGGCCGACCCGCACGAAGAATTCACGGCCCCTGCGGAACCAAGCCGCCGGAGCATTGCGTTGTCCCGGGGAAAAGCGCACGAAACGAACGAAGGGACTGCAATCGTCATGCCAGTGAGCCTCTCCAAGGGTGGCAACGTCTCGCTGACCAAGGAGGCCCCGGGCCTGTCCGCGGTCAGCGTCGGCCTGGGCTGGGACGTCCGCACCACGACCGGCACCGAGTTCGACCTCGACGCCAGCGCGATCGTTCTGGACGCGAACGGCAGGGTGCTGTCCAACGCGCACTTCGTGTTCTTCAACAACACCAGCACGCCGGACAACACCGTCGTGCACACCGGTGACAACCGCACCGGCGAGGGCGCGGGCGACGACGAGTCGATCAACGTCAGCCTGTCCGGCCTGCCGGCCGAGGCCGCCAAGATCACCTTCCCGGTCACCATCTACGACGGTGTCGCCCGCGGCCAGAACTTCGGCCAGGTCCGCAACGCCTACATCCGCGTGGTGAACGCGGCCGGCGGTGCCGAGATCGCCCGCTACGACCTCTCCGAGGACGCCGCCACCGAGACCGCGATGATCTTCGGTGAGCTCTACCGCAACAACGGCGAGTGGAAGTTCCGCGCCGTCGGCCAGGGCTACGCCTCCGGCCTGGCCGGCATCGCCCAGGACTTCGGCGTCCAGCTCTGACGCACCCCGGGTCCGGTGCGCCCGGGTCCGGCGCGCCCGGTCCGGGGCACACCGGCTCCGGGCGCACCCACGGAGAACGCCGCGGCGCGGGGAGTCCCTC
>NZ_JBHUAF010000178.1:0-16413 GCF_042789895.1 Kitasatospora sp. NPDC056783 | reverse complement strand
GTGCAGCACCGAACGGGTGCTGCCCTCCCAGACGTGGTCGAGGTAGCACTCGTCGTTGACCACCAGGGTGCCGCGCTCGCGCGCCCGGTCGACGACCGCCCGCAGCTCGGCGGTGCCCAGCACCCGTCCCTCCGGGTTGGACGGGGAGTTCAGCCACAGCAGCCGCGGCGCGGGGCCGTCGTACTCCAGCGGCGAGTCCGTGCGGACGAACGTGGCGCCGGCCAGCCGGGCGCTCACCTCGTAGGTGGGGAAGGAGAGCCGGGGCGCGAGGACCACGTCGCCGGGGCCCAGGCCCAGCATGGTGGGCAGCCAGGCGATCAGCTCCTTGGTGCCGACGGCCGGGATCACGGCCTCCGGCGCGACGGTCACGCCCTCGCGCCGCAGCAGCCAGGCCGCGGCCGCGGCCCGCAGCTCGGGCGTCCCCTCGGTGGAGGGGTAGCCGGGTGCGTCCGACGCGGCGGCCAGCGCCTCCCGCACGGCCCGCGGGGTCGGGTCGACCGGGTCGCCCAGGGCGAGGTTGACCAGCCCGTCCGGGTGGGCGGCCGCCCGCTTGCGGTACGGGAACAGGACGTCCCAGGGGAACTTCGGCAGCCGCTCGATCATGCCCGCTCCCCCGTTCCGACGGTGCGGGCCAGCGGCGGGGCCTGGCAGTCGGAGTCGATGCCCCAGGAGACGATCCGCTCCGGGGTGATCCGGATCAGCTCGTCGTCGACATGCGGCAGGATCTCCCTGCCGCCGGTGGGCAGCGCCACCGCCGTGCCCCGGATCTCGATCCCGCGGACGATCCAGCGCTCCGCGTCCAGGACGTCGTCCACCACCAGTGACACCCGCGGATTCCCCCGCACGTGGCGGTACTTGAGGCTGCGGGCCATGCCGCGCCCGGTGACGTCGACGGTGCCGAGGCGGGCGTTGTGGTGGAAGCCCAGCGGGACGACGTGCGGCTGCCCGCGGCCGTCCACGGTGGCCAGACGGGCGAGCGGCTGGGAGGCCAGGTAGGCGGCCTCGTTCGCGGTGAAGGGCATGGAGGTGTCCTCGTGGTCTGGGGGTCAGGGCCGCCGCCGACGCTAGGCAGCGCGCTTAGAGCGGGGTTGGGGCCCGACCGGCCACCCACCCGGCCACCCATCCGGCCACCCACCCGCCGGCCCGCTCACCGACACACCCACCGGCCCGCTCGCCGGCCCCCGGCGCCCGCGCTGGATTCCGGCTCGAAGTCCGGCTGACACGGTGGGCCCGTCGTACCGGACCGAGATCGGAGGTCGTGTTGGACTGCGATGTGGTGGTGGCGGGAGCAGGGCCGACCGGCCTGATGCTCGCCTGCGAACTGGCCCTGGGCGGGGCCAGGACGGTGGTGGTGGAGCGGCGCCGGGAGCCGGAGAAGCACTCCAAGGCCATGGGCATGCAGGGCCGCACCGTGGAACTGCTCGAACTGCGCGGGCTGCTCGACCGCTTCAAGGAGGACGCGGGCGTCCTGCGGGGCGGCAACTTCGCCAGCCTGGGCGTGCCGATGCGGTTCGAGGAGTTCGACACCCGGCACCCGTACGTGCTCCTGGTGCCGCAGCTGCGCACCGAGGAGCTGCTCGCCGAGCGGGCCCGCGAGCTGGGCGTGCGGATCGTGCGCGGCTCGGCCGTCACCGGCTTCGTCCAGGACGCGGACGGCGTCACCGTGGAGACCGGGACGGGGCCCCTGCGGGCCCGCTACCTGGTCGGCTGCGACGGCGGCGGCAGCGCCGTCCGCAAGGCCGCCGGGATCGGTTTCACCGGCCAGGACCCGCACATGTACGCGCTGATCGGCGACATGCGCTTCAGCGGCGACCTGCCGCGCGGCGAGGGCCTGGGCCCGATGCGCCCGGTGGGCCTGGTCAACCCGGAACGGCGGTCCTGGTTCGGTGCCTTCCAGCACCAGCCGGGCGTCTACCGGGCGACCGTCGCCTGGTTCGACGAGCCCTTCCCCGACCGGAACGCCCCGGTCACCGAGGAGGAGATGCGCGCCGCCCTGACCGAGCACACCGGCGGCGACCACGGGATGCACGACGTCACCTGGCTGTCCCGGCTCACCGACGTCTCCCGGCTGGCCGACTCCTACCGGCGGGGCCGGGTGCTGCTGGCCGGCGACGCGGCGCACATCCACCTGCCGGCCGGCGGCCAGGGCCTCAACCTCGGGTTCCAGGACGCCGTCAACCTCGGCTGGAAGCTCGCCGCCGTGGTGCGCGGCCGGGGCACCGAGGACCTGCTGGACAGCTACCAGGAGGAGCGCCGCCCGATCGCCGACGGCGTGGTCCGCAACACCCGCACCCAGGCCGTCCTGATCGACCCGGCCCCCCGGTACGAGGCGCTGCGCCAGACCTTCCGCGAGCTGATGGCGCTGCCCGACACCAACCGGTACATCGCCGGCATGCTCTCCGGCTTCGACATCGCCTACGGTCCCGGCGAGCACCCGCTCGTCGGCCGCCGGATGCCGGACGCCGAACTGCTCACCGCCTCCGGACCGCGTCGGATCAGCGACTGCTTCGCCACCGCCCGCGGCCTGCTGCTGCTCCCGGGACGGGCCGCACCGGCCGCCTCGCCGCTGGCCGGCTGGGCGGACCGGATCGACACCGTGACCGCCGAGAAGGGCGCCCCTGAGCCGGCCACCGCCTACCTGATCCGCCCGGACGGCTACGTGGCCTGGGCCGGCGACCCGGCCCGCCACGAGGAGCTGCGCCGCGCCGCGACCACCTGGTTCGGCGCGGCGGCCTGACCGCGCCCGGCCCCCGACCCGCCCCACTCCCCGTAGAAAGGACGCACGATGACCTCGTCCACCGACAGCGCCGCCGCCCGCGCGCGCCGGATCGTCGCTCTCAACACCGCCTACTTCCAGGCGAAGGCACTGCAGAGCGCGGTCGAGCTGGGCCTCTTCGAGCTGCTCGCCGAGCAGCCCGCCGGGATCGACCGCATCCGCGCCGAACTGGACGTCCGCCACCGGTTGTTCAAGGACTTCCTGGACGCGCTGGTCGGCCTCGGCCTGCTGGAGGAGCAGGACGGCGACTACCGGACCTCCGCCCTCGCCCGCGAGTTCCTGCTCCCGGGCGCCACCTACCTGGGCGGCACCGCCCGCCAGCACGCCCGGCTGCACTACCACGCCTGGGCGCGGCTGACCGACGCGCTGCGCGACGGCAAGGCCAAGTCGGAGGTGGCCGCGCAGGGCCAGCTCGCCTACCCCAAGCAGTACGAGGACCTCGACCGGGCCCGGCAGATCATGCTGCACATGGACGCCCACAACGGCTTCACCGCCGACGAGTTGGCCCGCGCGATCGACTGGAGCCGGTACACCTCCTTCGTGGACGTCGGCGGCGGGCGCGGCAATGTCGCCTCCCGGATCGCCGCCGCCCACCCGCACCTGAGCGGCGCGGTCTTCGACCTGCCGGCCCTGCGCCCGCTGTTCGACGAGCTGGTGGCCTCGACCGGCACCGCCGACCGGGTCGTCTTCCACGGCGGCGACTTCTTCGCCACCGACCTGCCGGAGGCGGACGTGGTGGTCTTCGGGCACGTCCTGCCCGACTGGCCGGTCGAGGAGCGCCGGGAGCTGCTGCGCCGGGCCCACAAGGCCGTGCGCCCGGGCGGGCTGGTGGTGCTGTACGACGCGATGATCGACCCGGAGGAGCGCGACCCGGCGGTCCTGCTCCAGCGGATCAACCACACCATGATCCGGGACGAGACCGGGGCCTACTCGCTCCAGGAGGCCCGGAACTACCTGGAGGAGGCCGGCTTCACCGTCGACCGCGTCACCGCCTCCGACACCATCACCCGGGACCACTTCGCCATCGGCGTCAAGTCCGCCTGAAACGGAGGGAGTTCGACATGAGCACAACGCAGGCGCAGCAGAGCGACCAGCCCTACGACGTCGTCATCATCGGCAGCGGCCTGTCCGGGACGATGCTCGGCTCGATCCTCGCCAAGCACGGCTTCCGGATCATGCTGCTGGACGGCTCGCACCACCCCCGGTTCGCCGTCGGCGAGTCGACCATCGGGCAGACCCTGGTGGTCCTGCGGCTGATCTCGGACCGGTACGGCGTACCGGAGATCGCCAACCTGGCGAGCTTCCAGGACGTCCTGAAGCACGTCAGCAGCTCGCACGGGCAGAAGAGCAACTTCGGCTTCATGTTCCACCGGGACGGCGAGGAGCCGGACCCGCACGAGACCAGCCAGTTCCGCATCCCGTCGATCGTCGGCAACGCGGCGCACTTCTTCCGCCAGGACACCGACGCCTACATGTTCAACGCCGCGGTGCGCTACGGCTGCGACGCCCGGCAGTACTACCGGGTGGAGGACATCGCGTTCGACGACGCCGGGGTCACCGTCTCCGGGGCGGACGGCAGCACCGTCCGGGCCCGCTACCTGGTCGACGCCAGCGGCTTCCGCTCCCCGCTGGCACGGCAGTTGGGGCTGCGCGAGGAGCCCAGCCGGCTCAAGCACCACGCCCGCTCGATCTTCACCCACATGGTCGGGGTGGACGCGATCGACGACCACGTGGACACTCCGGCCGAGCTGCGCCCGCCGGTGCCGTGGAACGACGGCACGATGCACCACATCTTCGAGCGCGGCTGGATGTGGGTCATCCCGTTCGACAACCACGCGGCGGCCACCAACCCGCTGTGCAGCGTGGGAATCCAGCTCGACGAGCGGGTCTACCCGGCCCGGCCCGACCTGACGGCCGAACAGGAGTTCTGGTCCCACGTCGAGCGCTTCCCCGCCGTGCGGCGACAGTTGAAGGGCGCCCGGAGCGTGCGCGAGTGGGTGCGCACGGACCGGATGCAGTACTCCTCGACGCGGACGGTCGGCGAGCGCTGGTGCCTGATGTCGCACGCGGCCGGCTTCATCGACCCGCTGTTCTCCCGCGGCCTGTCCAACACCTGCGAGATCATCAACGCGCTGTCGTGGCGGCTGATGGCCGCGCTGCGCGAGGACGACTTCGCGGTGGAGCGCTTCGGCTACGTGGAGGAGCTGGAGCAGGGCCTGCTGGACTGGAACGACAAGCTGGTCAACAACTCCTTCGTCTCCTTCTCCCACTACCCGCTGTGGAACTCGGTGTTCAGGATCTGGGCGTCGGCGAGCGTGATCGGCGGCAAGCGCATCCTCAACGCGCTGACGAAGACCAAGGAGACCGGCGACGACGCGCACTGCCAGGCGCTGGACGACAACCCGTACCCGGGCCTGTGGTGTCCGCTGGACTTCTACAAGGAGGTCTTCGACGAACTCACCGAGCTCTGCGAGGCGGTGGACGCCGGGCGCACGACCGCCGAGGAGGCGGCCGCGGTGATGGAGCGGCGGGTCCGCGACTCGGACTGGATGCTGCCCGCGCTGGGCTTCGACGACCCGGACACCCACCACATCAACCCGACGGGCGACAAGATGATCCGGATCGCGGAGTGGGCCACCGGCCACCACCGCCCGGAGATCCGCGAGCTGCTGGCGGCCAGTGCCGAGGAGGTCAGGGCGGCGATGCGGGCCAAGCCGTAACGCGGCGGAGGACGGCGAGGGCCGCGCCCGGGGGAAGGACTCCCCGGGCGCGGCCCTCGCCGTTCCGGCGTCGGCTCAGCCCTCGGCCGCCAGGGTCAGGGCGGTCGTCCCCGGGTCCTCCTCGACCGGCCAGCGGGCGTAGGAGCGGCGCCAGTACATCAGCGGGCCGGACACCCCGGGCCGGGGGCCGCCGGCCAGCACCGCGCCGATCACGATGGTGTGGTCGCCGGCCTCGACGGCGGCGGCGACCCGGCACTCGGCGTGCGCGACGACGTCGGCCGGCATCACGGGCAGTCCACCGGCGCTGCCGGGCTCCCAGCGGACGCCCCGGAAGCGGTCCTCCACCGGCGAGGCGAACCGGGCGGAGGTGGCCTCGCCACCGCCGCGCAGCACGTTGACCGCGAACTCGCCGCGCTCCAGCAGGGCCTTGAGCACCCGGCTGTCCCGGTTGACGCAGACCAGCAGCAGGGGTGGGGTCTTGGAGACGCTGCACGCGGCGGAGCAGGTCAGGCCGCAGGGCTCGCCGTCCTGGTCCAGGGTGGTCACCACCGTGACCCCGGTGGGCAGCGCGCCCATGATGGACAGGAAGGTCGGGCCGTCCACCAGGCCGGGGGGCAGGTCCAACGGCAGGGACACGGGTACGGGTACGGGTACGGGTACGGGGGACATCGGTCCTCCACTCTCGGCGGGTCGGTGCCCTCATGCTCGCGGGGCGCCTTCGAGCCGCCGCCGGGCAGCCGTCAAGCACCCGGGGCCGGCGGGCGCGCGGACGTGTGCGCGGACGTGCGCGCACCCCCGGCACGGGGGTGGCCGGGGGTGCGCGGTTCGGGGGCGCGGTCAGGCGCGCGGGGCGGTGGGCGCGGGGCGGTGGGCGCGGGCGCGCTCACTCCTCGTCGCGCAGCTCCCGCAGCGGGAAGGTGAGCACGAACCCCACCGCCAGGATCAGGCCGCCGACCAGGAACATGGTGGCGAAGCCGGAGGCGAAGGCGTCGACGCCGGCGGCCGTCAGCCCGCCCGCGGACTCCGGGTCGGAGAGCGCCTGGCGGACCGCCTCGTCGGGGCGGGCCCCGCCGAGCCGGCCGGCCGCGACGCCGAACAGCACGGACATGAAGACCGCGGCGCCGGCCGTGCCGCCGAGCTGCCGGAACAGGCCGGAGGCGGCGTTGGCCACGCCCAGTTCGGACTTGGGCGCCGCGCTCTGGATCGCCAGGGTGATGACGGTCTGGGAGAGCCCGATGCCGAAGCCCAGCCAGGCCGCGATCAGCACGATCACCGCCAGCGGGGTGTCCGCGCCGGTGGCGGAGAGCGCCAGCAGCGCGCCGGCCATCGAGCCGAGGCCGACGGTCGCGGCCTTCTTGTACCGGTTCCACTTCTTGATGATCTTCGCGCAGAGGGTCTGGGAGACGATCGCCCCGGTCATCACCGGGATGATCACCAGTCCGGCGACGGTGGCGCTGCGGCCCTGCACCAGCTGGAGGAAGAGCGGCAGCGTGGAGACGGTGCCGAAGATGCCGACCCCGATGGTGAAGTTGACGGCGGTGGCGGCGGTGATCCCGCCGCGCCGGAACAGCCGCAGCGGCACCATGGCCTCCAGTCCGCGGGCCCGCTCGACCAGCACGAACACGACGAGGCCGACCAGTGAGAGCGCGATCAGCGCCAGCGAGCGCGCCGAGCCCCAGCCCCAGTCGAGCCCCTCCTCGGCGACGACCAGCAGCGGCACCAGGCAGACCGCCAGGCTGAGCGCGCCGCGGTAGTCGATCGGGTGGTCCACCCGCTGGTGCGGCAGGTCCAGCGCCCGGCGCACGCTGAGCAGCGCCACCAGGCCGAGCGGCACGTTGACCAGGAACGCCCAGCGCCAGCCGGTCACCCCGAGAATCTCGCCGGCCCCCGCGAACAGCCCGCCGACCAGCGGGCCGAGCACGCTGGCCGCGACCCAGGCCATCATCAGGTACGAGAAGTAGCGCCCGCGCTCGCGGACCGGGGCGAGGTCGGCGATGACGGCCGTGGGCAGCGACATCAGCCCGGCGCCACCGAAGCCCTGGACCACCCGGGCGAGCGCCAGCGTCTCCATCGAGTCCGCCATCGCGCAGGCCGCCGAGCCGACGATGAAGACGACGATCGCGGCGAGGTAGAGCGGCTTGCGGCCGTAGATGTCGGACAGCTTGCCGTAGAACGGCATCGCGATCGTGGAGCTGACCAGGTAGCCGGTGATCACCCAGGCCTGCACGGTCTGCCCGTGCAACTGGTCGCCGATGGTGCGCAGCGCGGTGGAGACGATGGTCTGGTCGAGTGCGGCGAGCAGCACGGCCAGCAGCAGCCCGGACAGGGCCGTGATGATCTGGCGGTGCGTGAAGCCGACGGGGCCGTCGGCCTGGTCCGTGACGGCCCCGTCGGTCGGTGAGGCGGCGTGTGCCATTCCGGTTTCTCCCACAAAATCGACAAGGTCTTGTCGAGTTGACGATAGTGGCGATCGGAGCGGAATGACAAGTTCTTGACGAAATCCCGAGCGGGCGGCCGTTAGGCTGCCCCCCATGACCGACCTCTCCCCCACGGCCGAGACCCTGAGCGGCGTCACCACCGAACTGTTCGCCGTCAACGGCGCCCTGCTGCGCGCGGGCGACGCGCTCTCCGCGCGCTTCGGGCTCACCTCCGCCCGCTGGCAGGTCCTCGGCCTGCTCGCCGACGGCCCGCAGAGCGCCGCACAGCTGGCCCGCGAGCGCGGGCTGCGCCGGCAGGCCGTCCAGCAGACCGTGGTCAAGCTGGTCGACGAGGGCCTGGTCACCACCGCCGCCAACCCGGCCGACCGGCGGGCCCCGCTGGTCTCGCTCACCGCCGAGGGGGCCGCCGCCCTCGCCCGGATCGAGCCCGCCGAGCGCCGGTGGATGGAGCACCTCGCCGACGGACTGGACCCGGACGACCTGAAGGCCGCGCTGCGACTGCTGCGCGGCCTCCGGGCGGTCCTGGCCGAGGGGCTCCCCCCGTCGGCGGGCGGCGGCGCGGACGCCGCCGCCGTCGGCGTCACAGGTCCAGCGTGACCTCGTACTCGGCGAGCCAGGAGTTCAGCCCCAGCACCAGCTCCAGGCTGCCCCGGTCGTAGGGCCGGCTCACCGCGCCGGCGTCCCGGCCGGCCGCGGCCCGGGCCAGGTCCAGGTCCAGCAGCGGCCGCACCGGGGCGTCCCGGTCGTCGAGCACCCCGGCCAGCCCGGCCCGCAGGACGGCCTCGTAGCCCGGGTCCTGGGTGGCCGGGTACGGGGTCTTCACCCGCTCGACCACCGAGCGCGGCAGCAGGTCCGCCACCGCCGCGCGCAGCAGGCTCTTCTCCCGGCCGTCGAAACTCTTCATCGCCCAGGGGGTGTTGAAGACGTACTCGACGAGCCGGTGGTCGCAGAACGGCACCCGCACCTCCAGGCCGACCGCCATGCTCATCCGGTCCTTGCGGTCGAGGAGGGTCTGCACGAACCGGGTCAGGTTGAGGTACGAGACCTCGCGCATCCGCCGATCGGGCTCCGGCTCGCCCGCCAGCACCGGGACTTCGGCGATCGCCTCGGCGTACCGGGCGGCCCGGTGGCCGTCGAGGTCCAGCTTGTCCAGCAGGTCCCGCCGGAACAGCGCGTTGCCGCCGAAGTAGCGCGCCGAGCCGGCGGTGAGCCACGGGAAGGTCGCGGCGCGCAGGGCCAGCGGGTTGCGGAACCAGCGGTAGCCTCCGAAGAGTTCGTCCGCGGCCTCGCCGGACAGCGCCACCGTCACGTCCTCCCGCACGGCGCGGAAGAACAGGTAGAGCGAGGGCCACATGTCGCCCCAGTAGGCGGGCGGCAGGTCGGTCGCCCGCAGCACCGCGGAGCGCACCGCCGGGTCGGACAGCTCGGGGGCGTCCAGCAGCACCTCCCGGTGGTCGGCGCCCACGTGCCGGGCCAGTTCGCGGACGTACGGCGCGTCCGTCTCCCGGCGGACGGCGTCGGACACGAAGGCGTCGGCCGCGTCCCGGAAGTCCACCGAGAACGAGCGCACCGGCCCGCCGCGGGCCGCCAGCGCGGTCACCGCCGAGGAGTCCAGGCCGCCGGAGAGCAGGGTGCCCAGCGGCACGTCCGAGACCAGCTGGCGGCTGACGGTGTCGGCGAGCAGCTCGCGGACGGTGCCGATGGTCGTCGGCAGGTCGTCGGCGTGTTCGCGGGCCTCCAGCCGCCAGTACGTCCGGCGCCGCACGCCGCCGCGGCCGACCACGACCAGCTGGCCGGGCCGGACCTCGGCGAGACCGGAGAAGACGGCCGCCCCGGGCGTCTTCACCATGTCCAGCACCTCGCACAGGCCCTCCGCGCCGACCCGGCGGGGCAGCGCGCGGTCGGCCAGCACGGCCTTCGGCTCCGAGCCGAACCGCACCCCGGAGGCCGTCGGCCAGTAGTAGAGCGGCTTGACGCCCATCCGGTCGCGGACCAGCAGCAGCTCCTCGGCGTGCTCGTCCCAGACCGCGAAGGCGAACATCCCGTTCAGCCGCTCCGCGACCCCGGCGCCCCACTGGAGGTAGCCGCGGAGCACCACCTCGGTGTCGCAGGCCGTCCTGAACCGGTGTCCGTGCGCGGCGAGTTCGGCGCGCAGCTCACGGAAGTTGTAGACCTCGCCGCTGAACGTGATCACCGCGCCGCGGCCCTCGTGCCGGGCGGTCATCGGCTGCTGCCCGTGCTCCGGGTCGATCACCGCCAGCCGCCGGTGGCCGAGGCCGGCCGACGGGCCGGACCAGAGCCCCTCGGCGTCCGGCCCGCGGCAGGCCATGGTGTCGGTCATCGCCCGGAGCAGCTCCCGGCGCTGTTCGGGCGGGACGTCGTAGTCGACCGTCCCCACGATTCCGCACATGCTCAACCGACCTTGGCGAGACCGAGGTTGACCGCTTCCAGGAGCTGCCGCGGGGTCTCGGCGTCGACCACGGTCTCGTCCGGGAGGACGATGCCGTGGTCCCGCTCGATGGTGTTGAGGGTGTTGAACAGTGCGAGCGAGTCGTAGCCGAGGTCGGCGAAGGGCACGTCCAGGATGTCCGCGCGGTCGAGTTCCTCGTCGGCGCCGGCGGCCTCCTCCAGTACGGCGATCAGGTCGTCAAGGGTGAACGCTGCCATGGTGGTTCCTCACGTCGGTCGGTCGGGTTCGGATGGGATTCGCGGTGTCCGGACGGGGGGGTCCGCGGTGTCCGGACGGGGTCCGCGAGGTCAGCGGGTCAGCGGGTCAGCGGGTCAGCGGGTCAGCACCAGGGCGCTGTTGAAGCCGCCGTGGCCGCGGGCCAGGACCAGCGCGGCGGCCAGCGGGGCGGACCGCGGCCGGTCCCGCACCAGGTCGAGGTCCGGGTGGGCCGGCCGGTCGATGTGGACGGACGGCGGGACCAGCCCGTCCCGCAGCGCGAGCAGCGCGGCCGCGACGTCCAGCGGGGCACCGCCGGCCAGCAGCCGCCCGGTCATCGTCTTGGGCGCCGTCACCGGCACCCCGCGCGGGCCGAAGACCGCGCTCAGCACCTCGGCCTCGGCGCGGTCCCGTTCGGCGACCCCGCTGGCGTCGGCGAAGACCACGTCGATGTCGGACGGGCCGAGCCCGGCGTCGGCGAGCGCCGTCTCGACCGCCCGGCGCAGCCCGGGCGGTCGGCCGGAGCCGGGCCGGGGGTCGAAGGTCGCCGCGTAGCCGGCGATCCGCCCGTAGTGGCGGTGCTGCCCGCGCTCGGCGGCCCGCTCCGGGGTCTCCAGGACGAGCAGCGCGCCGCCCTCCCCGGGCACCCCGCCGGAGGCCTCGGCGTCGAACGGCAGGAAGGCCCGGTGCGGCTCCCGGCGCGGGCTGACCGTCCCGCTGCGGGTCAGGCAGAGCCACGACCACGGGCACAGCGAGCCGTCCACGCCGCCGGCCAGCATCAGCGCGGTGCCCTCGCGGACGTGCCGGCGGCCCTTCGCCAGCGCGTCCAGCCCGCCCGCCTGCTCGGCCACCAGCGCCGAACCCGGTCCGCGCATGCCGTGGCGGATGGAGATCTGCCCGGTGTTGACCGGGTAGAACCACGCGAAGGCCTGGTAGGCGCTGACGTACGCCGGGCCCCGGCTCCACAGCGCCTGGAGCTCCTTCTGCCCGAACGCGAAGCCGCCCGCCGAGGCCGCCGTCACCACCCCGGCCGAGAACTCCGGCATCGCCGCCGGGTCGGCCCCCGCGTCGGCGAGCGCCTCCTCGGCCGCGACCAGGGCGAGCCGGGTCATGTGGTCGGTCTGCGGCAGCAGCCGCCCCGGCAGGTGGTCCTCGGGCGTGAAGTTCACCTCCCCGGCCACGTGCGCCCGGTACCCGGCGGAGTCGAAGCGGGTCAGCGGCCCGAGGCCGGAGCGGCCCGCCAGCGTGGCCTCCCAGTACTCCGCCACGCCCCAGCCGTTCGGCGCCACCACGCCGAGCCCGGTCACCACCACGTCCGTCATGCCCGGCTCCACTCCGGCTCGGCGAGCACGATCGCGCTCTGGAAGCCGCCGAAGCCGCTCGCCACGCTCAGCACCGTCGGCACCCGCTGCTCGCGCGCCACCAGCGGCACGTAGTCCAGGTCGCACGCGGGATCGGGCACGTGCAGGTTGGCCGTGGGCGGCACCACCGAGTGCTCGACGGCCAGCGCGCAGGCGGCGAACTCCAGGGCGCACACCGCGCCCAGCGAGTGCCCGATCATCGACTTGATCGAGCTGATCGGCACCCGGCGGGCGTGCTCGCCGAGGCTCTTCTTGAACGCGGCGGTCTCGTGCCGGTCGTTCTGCTTGGTCGCCGAGCCGTGCGCGTTGACGTAGCCGACCTCCTCGGGGTTCATCCGGCTGCGGTCCAGGGCGACCCGGATCGCCTCGGCCATCTCGTTGCCGTCCACCCGCAGCCCGGTCATGCTGTAGGCGTTGCAGCGCCCGGCGTAGCCGGTGACCTCGGCGTAGACGTGCGCGCCGCGCCGCAGCGCGTGCTCCCGCTCCTCCAGCACGAACATCGCGGCGCCCTCGCCGAGGGCGAAGCCGTTGCGGGTCAGGTCGAACGGGCGCGAAGCGCTCTCCGGCTCGTCGTTGCGCGGGGTGGTCGCCTTGATCGCGTCGAAGCAGGCCACCGTGATCGGGGAGATCGCCGCGTCCGACGCGCCGGCCAGCATCACGTCGGCCGCGTCGTCGCGGATCAGGTCACAGGCGTGCGCGATGACGTCGATCCCCGAGGTGCACCCGGTCGACACCACGCCCACCGGGCCCTCCGCCTCCACCAGCCAGGCGAGTTCGGTGGCCATCGAGGACGGGACGAAGTAGTCGTAGAGGTACGGCACGCCGTGCGCGTCGTCCACCAGCCGCCGCCGGCCCTCGTCGCTGACCACGGCGAACTCGCGGTCCAGGCTGATCGTCATCCCGCAGGCCGTGCCGGCCATCACCCCGGTGCGCGGCGGGTCGTTGGTCCCGGCCACGCCCGAGTCCGCCAGCGCCTCCCGGGCGGCGACGACCGCGAACTGGGCGGTCCGGTCCCACCGCCGGATCTCGCGCTGCGTCAGCCCGCAGGCCTCCGGGTCGAAGTCGCACTCGGCGGCGACCCGGGAGCGGAACGGCGACGGGTCGAAGGTCGAGATCGTCCGGGTCGCGGTCCGGCCCGCCGTCAGCAGCTCCCAGAACGCCTTCGTGCCCACCTCGCCCGGCGCCACCACTCCGATCCCGGTCACCACCACGCGTCGGCGACCGTCGTCAACTCGCGCCACTGTTCCCCCTGTTGGTCTCGTTGTCCGTGTCCGGCGCCATGCCCTGACCTCCTGTCCGGTCCGTCCGCCCCGCCCGAGCGCTCGGACCGGGCGCTCGGACCGGGCGGGAAGTCGATCCGGACCAGATCGTGCTGGCCCGGCTTCGCGGGCCCTTCGAGCCGCCGTCCACCAGCCCCGGCCGGCGCCGCCGCCGGAAGACGGCGCGAACCGGCGTTGAGGGGCGCCTCCTAGCGTCTGGCCGCATGGACATCGACACCGACATCTGCGTGGTCGGGGGCGGCCCGGCCGGGCTGACCCTCGCCCTGCTGCTGGTCCGCTCCGGACTGCGGGTCACCGTGCTGGAGCGCAGCCGTTCGCTGGAGCGGGCGTACCGCGGGGAGATCCTCCAACCCGGCGGCCAGGCCCTGCTGGACGAACTGGGCGTGCTCGGCCCGGCCCGGGAGCACGGCGCCGTCGAGCACGACCGGTTCCTGCTGGAGGAACACGGGCGGATCCTCATCGACGGCGACTACCGCCGCCTGCCCGGCCCGTACAACTGCCTGTTGAGCCTGCCGCAACGGCACCTGCTGACCGAGCTGCTGGCCGCGTGCGAACGCCACGACGGGTTCCGGCAGCTGGCCGGCGCCAAGGCGACCGCGCTGATCGAGGAGGACGGCGCGGTCCGCGGGGTCGTCGCGGGCGGCGCCGCCGGCTCCCCCGACCGGGTGGTGCGGGCGCGCTGCGTGGTCGGCGCGGACGGCCGGTTCTCCAAGGTCCGCGCCCTGGCCGGGATCGGCTACCGGCGCCAGGAGCTGTTCAGCCAGGACGTGCTCTGGTTCCGGCTCGACGCGCCGGCCCGGCCGGGAGCCCGCCGCCCGAACGACGTACGGGTCTTCCGGGCCGGCGGCAACCCCGTGCTCAGCTACCGCTCCGTGCCCGACACCCTCCAACTCGGCTGGACCCTCCCGCACGGCGGCTTCCGCCGGCTGGCCGACCGCGGCATCGACCACCTGATCGACCGACTCGCCCTCGCCGCACCCGAGTACGCCGACCGCATCCGCGCCGAGATCAGCGGCTTCGGCGACCTCTCGCTGCTCGACGTGTTCTCCGGCGGCGCCGACCGCTGGGTGCGCGACGGGCTGCTGCTGATCGGCGACAGCGCCCACACCCACAGCCCGATCGGCGCCCAGGGGATCAACCTGGCCATCCGCGACGCCGTCGCGGCCCACCCGGTGCTCGTCGAGGCGGTCCGCGGCGGCGACGCCGGCGCCGACCGGCTGGTCCGGTACGAACGGGCACGCCGCCCCGAGGTCGAGCGGATCACCCGGATCCAGCGCGTCCAGAGCCGGATGATGCTCTCCACCGGGCGGTTCTCCTCGACCCTGCGCCCGCGCGCGGCGGCCCTGGTGTCCCGGACCCCGGTGTACGGCGCCATGCTGCGCCGGATCGCCTTCGGCACCGAGCCCGTCCGGCTGCGCACCGACCTGCTCGCCGGAGCCGGGCGGTGAGCGGGCGCGCGGCGCTGGCCGCCTCCGGGGGGTCCTCGACGGCGGGCGGGGTGCTCCTCGCCCTCGCCGTCATCCTGGCCACCGCCTTCGTCTGCGGACGGATCGCCCACCGGGTGCGCCAGCCCGTGGTGATGGGCGAGATCATCGGCGGGGTGGCGCTCGGGCCGAGCCTGCTCGGGCTGCTGCCGGGGCATCCGGACGCCGCCCTGTTCCCGGCGGAGGTCCAGTCCTACCTCCGGGTGCTGTCCCAACTGGGCCTGGTGCTCTTCATGTTCACCGTCGGTCTGCGCTTCGACGTCGGACACCTGCGTGGTGCCGGGCGCCGGGTGACGGCCGTGTCGCTCAGCTCGGTGGCCCTTCCGTTCGCGCTCGGCGTCGGGCTGGCCCTGCTGCTCCACCCCTGGTTCGACCGCTCCCAGCTGGCCGTCGAGGGCCGGCTCGGGCCCGCGCTGTTCCTGGGCGCGGCGATGTCCATCACCGCGTTCCCCGTCCTCGCCCGGATCATCACCGAGCGGCGGATGCGGCACGACCCGCTCGGCAGCCTGTCGCTGGCCTGCGCCGCCTTCCAGGACTTCCTGGCCTGGTGCGCGCTGGCCGTCGTGGTGGCGGTGGTGCAGGCCGAGGGCCCGTGGTCGCTCGCGTGGCTGGCGCTGGACACGGCCGTGGTGGTGCTGGTGCTGGTCGGCGTCGTCCGGCCCTGCCTGGCCCGGCTGCTGGCCCCGGGCCGGCGCCGCCCGCTCGGCGGGCCGTGGGTCCACGCCCTGCTCGTCACCGGCACCCTGGTCACGGCCTGGGTCACCGGCCGGATCGGGCTGGACGCGGTGTTCGGGGCGTTCATGTTCGGCGCGGCGGTGCCCCGGGACCGGATCGAGGCGCTCGCGCCCGAGGTTCCGGAGCAGATCGAACGGGCCGGCCTCCTGTTGCTGCCGGCCTTCTTCGCCGTGACCGGCCTCACCGTCGACCTGACCGGCCTCGGCTTGCAGGGCCTGCTCATCGTGGCGGCGGTGCTGGTCGCGGCCTGCGCCGGGAAGTTCATGGGCGCCGTCGGCGCCGCCCTGGCGACCGGCTCGACCAGGCGGGAGGCGGCCGTCCTCGGCATCCTGCTCAACGCCCGGGGCCTGACCGAACTGGTCATCCTCGACGTGGGCCACCGGCTGGGCGTGATCGACACCAGGATGTTCACCGCCATGGTGGTGATGGCCCTGGTCACGACGCTGATGACCGGGCCGCTGCTGGCCCGCGCCCGGGCCGGAGAGGCCGCCGCGCCGCCGGCCCCGGCGGCCGAGCCCGCGCGCGCCTCGCCGAAGCCCTCCTGAGGACCGTCCGCGCCGGGCCTTCTCCCGGCCGGCCCGATCCGCCCCGCCATGCCACGCCACGCCCCGCCCCGCCGGGCACGGGAGTCCTCAGCGCGGCTCCGGCCGCCCCTTGCCCCTGCCGGGTGCCCGGCGCAGCTCCCGGCTCAGCCGCCGCTCCACCGGGCTGAGCGGCAGGTCGGGCCGCAGCCGCTCCGGGTGCCCCGGCGCCGGGTCCGCCCCGGCCGGCGGGCACTCCGGCCCGGGGCCGTCCGTCGGCAGCGCGTAGCCCGCCATCTGTCCCAGTGCCGCCAGCCCCTGGAGGAGCCAGCGCGGCACCCCGGGGATCCACCTGCTCGGTTCACGCATCCGCCGACCTTGACGGCCCGCGTTGGGGCGCCGTTCGAGCCGGGTGGGAACACGGCGCCGGGGC
>NZ_JBHUAF010000177.1:16111-16417 GCF_042789895.1 Kitasatospora sp. NPDC056783 | reverse complement strand
ATCAAGACCGTCATCCCCACCGGCTCCACCAGCGTGACCAAGGTCGACTCCACCACCCAGCAACCGCTGACCGGAGCCACCTTCCAGCTCTGGCAGGAAACCAACGGCACCCCCGGCCTCCAGACGACGGGCATCAACCCCGACACCCCCGTCGGCGCACCCTGCACCACCCCCGCCAACGGCATCTGCTCCGCGAACAACCTCCCCCTCGGCACCTACTACTGGCAGGAGACCGCGGCACCCCCCGGGTATGACCTGCCCACGCAACCGGTCACCACGGTCGTCCTCGACACCAACGGACAGAAC
>NZ_JBHUAF010000177.1:0-16013 GCF_042789895.1 Kitasatospora sp. NPDC056783 | reverse complement strand
CATCAAGACCGTCGTTCCGACGGGCTCCACCAGCGTGACCAAGGTCGACTCCGCCACCCAGCAACCGCTGACCGGAGCCACCTTCCAGCTCTGGCACGAGACCAACAACGTTCCCGGCCTGCAAACCACGGGCACCAACCCCGACACCGCCGTCGGGTCCCCGTGTGTGACCCCGGCCAACGGCATCTGCTCCGCGAACAACCTGCCGCTGGGCACCTACTACTGGCAGGAGACCGCGGCACCCCCCGGGTATGACCTGCCCACGCAACCGGTCACCACGGTCGTCCTCGACACCAACGGACAGAACGTCCCCGTCACCGTCGAAGACATCAAGACCGTCATCCCCACCGGCTCCACCAGCGTGACCAAGGTCGACTCCACCACCCAGCAACCGCTGACCGGAGCCACCTTCCAGCTCTGGCAGGAAACCAACGGCACCCCCGGCCTCCAGACGACGGGCATCAACCCCGACACCCCCGTCGGCGCACCCTGCACCACCCCCGCCAACGGCATCTGCTCCGCGAACAACCTCCCCCTCGGCACCTACTACTGGCAGGAGACCGCGGCACCCTCCGGCTACGACCTGCCGCAGCCGTCCGTATCCACCGTCGTCCTCGACACCAACGGACAGAACGTCCCCATCACCGTCAAGGACACCAAGACCGCCACTCAGCCCGGTTCGACCAGCGTGACGAAGGTCGACTCGGAGACCTGGCAGCCACTGGCCGGAGCCGTCTTCCAGCTGTGGCGGGAGACCAACGGCATCCCGGGCCTCCAGACCACTGGTGCCAACCCGGACACCAAGGTGGGCGCACCCTGCACCACCGGGGCCGACGGCGTCTGCTCCGCGACCGACCTGCCGCTGGGCACGTACTACTGGCAGGAGGTCTCCGCGCCGGACGGGTACGACCTGCCGCAGTCCCCGGTGACCAAGGTCGAGCTGACCAAGGACTGCCCGTGCGTGGCGATCACGGTCGAGGACAGCAAGAAGTGCCCGCCGGAGCCCTGCCCGCCCGAGCCGTGCCCGCCGGAGCCCTGCCCGCCGAACCCGTGTGAACCGGGGAACGAGTGGCGTACTCACGAGGAGCGCATCTGACAGACCACTTAGGCACAGGCGGCTGACCGCCTGACATGACGAACTGGCCGGAGGAGCCGACAACGGCTCCTCCGGCCAGACGCGTTTCCCGCCCCTTCGCGGGGACTTCTCAAGGAGGTCGAGCGCGGAGGCCATCCAAGGACGGCCCACCGGGCGCCCGCCCCCTAGGCTGACGCCATGTCGAACCACGCCCTCGCCGAACGCCACCGCCTCGCCGAACTCCTGACCGCCGCCGGGCCGAACGCTCCTACCTTGTGCGCCGGTTGGACGACCAGGGACCTCGCCGCCCATCTGGTGATCCGCGAGCGCCGCCCCGACGCCGCGGCAGGTCTCCGGGTCGCCGCTCTGGCCGACTGGACCCAGCGGGTGCAGGGCGAGTACGCCGAGCGGCCGTACGAGGAACTGGTGCGGCTCTTCCGCTCCGGCCCGCCGGTGTACTCCCCGTTCGCGCTCCCCGGCGCCGACGAGGCGGCGAACACCGTCGAGTACTACGTCCACGCCGAGGACGTCGTGCGCGCGGCCGAGGACTGGACTGCGCAGCCGGTCCCGCCCGGCCGCACCGAGGCCCTGTGGCGCCGTCTGCCCCTCATCGCCCGCCTGGAAGCCGGCCGCCGCTCGCCCGTCCGCCTGACCCTCTCCCACCCGGACGGCCGCTCCCTCACCGTCGGCCCGGCCGGCTCCCCCACCGTCCGCCTCACCGGTGAACCCGCCGAACTCGTCCTCTTCGTCTACGGCCGCGGCGCCCACACCACCCTCACCGTCGATGGCGCCCCGGACGCCCTCGAAGCCCTCCGCCACGTCCTGCCGCTGCCGTCAGAGTGAAAGAGACTGGGACACTCGGTGTGGCCTCTCGGTATGCCGAGGGGCCACACCAGAGATCCGATTCCGAGCACGCCGCACACATGGCGGGAAAACACGACAGGCAACGGCCGACTCGACCCATCCGCCTTCACCGTCCCTGGTGCGGCCCCCGCCGTCATCAGTAGGACCCGACCGAGCCGCCGGAGGCCGCGCCAAGCGTGCGTAGCCGATCAGGTAGCGCTCATCCCGTCGGGTGACGGCGAAGCAGTACTCGGACCTCGGGGCGGCGTTCGCGGACGCGATGGAACGGGCGGTGATCGCCTGGACCTGCTCGCGGGTGCGGGGTTCGAAGCTGAGGTACCGGTGGCCTCGGGGTCCCCATAGATGGCCAGGAGGTCGTCGATGTCCTCAGGCTCGACTTCACGCAGCACCAGGTTGGGGCCGGCCAGGTACCCAGGGTTCATGGTTGCGGAGCCTATCCATGGATGTTCGCTCACGAGATCGAGTGTTGGCTGGTCAGTGAACGGCTTCCAGTTGTGCCGTAAGCGCCTCCGGGAGCAAAGGTTCGAGTGCGCAAACACCGCCGCGTCACCCAGCGATACCAATCCTTAAATATGACTTACTTTGCATCGAGGCTCTCTTTAGCAATCCGGGACGCAACGGGCCGGTGCCGAAGGTAAGTTCCTGATGGCGTCGTATCGACCGCACCACCCGGGGGGATACCGGAAATGATCGATCCCGCTCTATTCGCTGTCACAACCGGCGCAGGCGGAAGTATCGTCGCCTCGATGATCACTGGGGGAACACAAGCCATCCGCGCCCGGATCGTGGAACTCTTCCACCGGGGCACCTCGGAGGAACAGGCCTCGGTCGAGGCCGCCTTCGACAGCGACGCGCGACGTCTTGCGGAGTGGGCCCGTGCCGCCGAAAACGACACCAATTTCACGGCCGACCTGTCCCGCGCCGCGGAGCGGGTCTCACAAGAGTGGGCCCGCCGTTTCAGTGACTACGTCACGGCCCACCCAGAGGCCCGACCCCGCCTTGAAGCTCTCGCCATGGCAGCGACCGTCTCGAATTCCGGCAATCAGCACAACACCGGGCCAGGGGCCTTCATCAACGGGAACGTCGCCGGAGGAGTGCACAACTCTTACGATTGGGGATCCCACTGATGCCTACAACCCCGGAGGACGCATCTCGCGAACAGCGCAATATGGGATCCGGAACGTTCGTCAACGGAAACGTATTCGGTGGCGTGCACAACTACGAGCTACTCGGCACGGAAACGAAGGCACATCTTGCCCAGATCGCGAAAACCTCGCCCGATCTGGCAAAACTCCTCGCCACCGCAGCCACACGAAGTGCGCAGGATTTAGCCACTGCCGAACTGATCGCCGCGACCGCGCGTCGATTCCACCTCGCCAGCTCCGTCGAGCTCCTCGAATCCGCGACGAAGCGGCTCGAACGAATGTCGTTCCCTTCTTCTGTCGAAATGCTTGACTCAGCCTCAAGGAATCTGGAGCGGCTTGCCCCCAAGATCCTCAACGCGGCCGACCAGATCGGATCGAACCGGCACGGCCGCCGAGGTTGGGAGCAGTAGTTACAGTGCCTGAATCCCCGCCCAGAGAGCAGCGCAACTACGGGCCCGGAACGTTCATCAGTGGAGACGTCAAGGGCGGTGTACGGAATCTCTTCTTCTTTGGATCCGGAGAAGCCAATAGCGCCGATCGGCGCCGAGAAGAAAACCGAATCCAGAGCAATGAAGAACAAGGAGAAATCCAGGATAGCGACGGCCCCGGGGAAGCCCTGATCGGCGCAATAGTGCTAGGGTCGGGCCCATTCGGAGCCATCGGCTATTCCATCGGGCTGATGTCAATGGGTGGCCAGCCCGACCATCCTTCCGTCTTGGAGAGGGTCATTATCGGGCTGGTCGGCGTTGCCGGAATCTTGCCATGCCTGGCATGCGCCCTCGCCAGGATCGCCCAGATCTTCGCGATGTGTGCCGACAGGGCTTCCCGCTCGGCGAAGGCCAACACCCCGAGGCACTGGCGAATTGCGGCCGGGAACGCGAGGACCGCCGGCTCTGCGGCATGGCTCGCCCATACCTCGGCATGGCTCGCATCGGCCCTCGCCGTCCCGCTCACGTGGTTCCCTCTCGGTGGCACCGTCTCCAGTCGGGCCCACGAGGCCAGCCACGAAGCCGCAACGCGGGCAGCGGAAGCCTGGGCCCATGTCCGACAGAGGCTCGCTGCCAAGACCAAGCCTGGGTGAATGACCACCCTCCGCCACGTCCTGCCGCTGCCGTCGTCGTCTTCGCCACGGTAGGGCGCCCGCCGGTGCGCCGGGCCGTGATCGCGGGCCGATCAACGACGGGGTGCCGGGGTTTGATCGGATTTTGATCGGCTCCCGGCAGGATCCGTTCCCAGTCGACAGATCGCCGAAGGGAACACCTTGTTCATCAAGAGGATCAAGCGGGCCGCCGTCACCACCATGGCCGCCACGGTGCTGGCCGGAGGGCTGGGGCTCGTCACCGCGGGCTCGGCCGCGGCTGGCGTGGACGGGCCCGAGTGCCGCAGCGACGGGGTCAAGGCCGCCTGCATCGAGATGGGCTCGCCCGTCTCCGCCTCCGCGCGGACCAACTTCGCGTCCGCCAGCTGCACGGTCATGATCATCCTCTGGGACGAGACCACCGGCCAGGGCTGGCCGTGGTCGCTCCGGTGCGGCGTCGGGCCGAAGCCCTACGGCGGCTACATGACGACCACGCAGGAGGGCCACACCTACCACACCGAGGTACGGATCTTCTGGGACGGCGGGAGCGGCTACGACAGCATCAGCTCGGCCTCCCGCACCGCGCGCGGCAACGCGGGCTGAGCCCGCCGAGGGCCCGCCCCGATGGGCGGGCCCTCGCCGCGCTCCGGCTGCGGACGGCGGGGGCCGGGTGCAGACTCGCAGGGGGCCGGGGTCCGATCCGGGCAGGCCGGTCACTCTCCGTCGAAGGGGCGCCCTTCCATGATCACCACCGACTTCCCCATCGGCTCGCCCTGCTGGATCGACCTGGGCAGCCCGGACATCCCCGCCACCGCCGGGTTCTACGGCAAGGTGTTCGGCTGGGACTTCCTGGAGGTCCCCGGGGCCGGCGGCTACGGGTTCCTCCAGCTGGGCGGCAGGACCGTCGGCGCCCTCGGCAACCTCGACCCTGGTTCGCGGTCCGCCTGGACCACCTACTTCCGCACCGAGGACGCGGACGCGACCGTGAAGGCCGCCGAGCAGGCCGGCGCCACGGTGCGGGTGCCGCCGATGGACGTCATGCGAGAGGGCCGGTTCGCCGCGCTCACCGATCCGCAGGGCGCCGAGTTCGCGATCTGGCAGGCGGGCGGCACCAAGGGTCTGGACGCCGTCTCGGAGGAGGGCGCCCTGGTCTGGGCCGAGCTGCACACCTCCGGGCCGGACGTCGCCTTCGCCTTCTACGAGAAGGTCTTCGGCTGGCGGGTGGAGAACTTCGAGCCGTCGCCGGGCATGAGCTACCGGGTGCTCTCCACCGCCGCGGGCGACCAGGAGGCCACCAGCTTCGGCGGCATCGCCCCGACCATGTCCCCGGAGCAGCCCTCCGCCTGGACGCCGTACTTCGCCACCGCGGACGTGGACGCGCGGGTGGCCGGGGCGACGGCGGCCGGCGGTACGGTGCTGATGCCGGCCTCGGACGTGGAGAACGTCGGCCGGATCGCCTGGGTCGCGGACCCGAACGGCGCCCCGTTCGCGCTGATCAAGGGCGACCCCGAGCAGAGCTGAGCTGAGCTGAGCTGAGCAACCGAGCGGACGAGCAACCGAGCGGGCCCGCCGTCCGATACCCGGACGGCGGGCCCGTTTCGGCCGTTCAGCGGACCGGGTGCCCGGCCTCCCGCAGCGCGCCCTTGACCTCGCCGATCCGCAGGTCCCCGAAGTGGAAGACGCTGGCGGCCAGCACCGCGTCCGCGCCCGCCTCGACGGCCGGGGCGAAGTCCGCGAGCTTGCCCGCCCCGCCGGAGGCGATCACCGGCACCGAGACGGCCTCGCGCACGGCCCGGATCATCTCCAGGTCGTAGCCGTCCTTGGTGCCGTCCGCGTCCATCGAGTTCAGCAGGATCTCGCCGGCCCCCAACTCGGCCGCGCGGCCCGCCCATTCGACGGCGTCCAGGCCGGTGCCCTGGCGCCCGCCGTGGGTGGTGACCTCGTAGCCGGACGGCGTCTCGGTGCCCTCGGGGCACCGCCGGGCGTCCACCGAGAGCACCAGCACCTGCCGTCCGAACCGCTGGGCGATCTCGCGGACCAGCTCCGGACGGGCGATCGCCGCGGTGTTGACGCCGACCTTGTCCGCGCCGGCCCGCAGCAGCTTGTCCACGTCCTCGACGGCGCGGATGCCGCCGCCGACGGTCAGCGGGATGAACACCTGCTCGGCGGTGCGGCGGACCACGTCGTAGGTGGTCTCCCGGTCTCCGGAGGAGGCGGTGATGTCGAGGAAGGTCAACTCGTCGGCGCCCTCGGCGTCGTAGAGCTTGGCCATCTCGACCGGGTCGCCGGCGTCACGCAGGTTCTGGAAGTTGACGCCCTTGACCACCCGCCCGGCGTCCACGTCGAGGCAGGGGATGACACGTACTGCGAGGGTCACGGCTGTTCGCCTTCCAGGGCTTCCAGGGTCTTTGCCAGCCCGGACCGGTACGCGTCGATCTCGACCTCGACCATCATCCGGGAGTCGATCAGTCCGTCGACCACCACCATGGTGGCCACCGGGCGCGCGGCGTCGAAGAGTTCGCGGTGGGCGCGGCCCACCTCCTCGGCGTCACGGACGTGGGTGATGTACATCCGGGTGCGGATGACATCGTCCGCGCTCAGACCGTACGCGGCCAGGGCCGTGAGCCCGACGCCGAACGCGGCGAGGGTCTGCCGGTACGGGTCGCCCTCGTGCTCGATCCGGCCGTCCACCCAGGCGGTGGAGCCGGCGACGTGCACGTGGTCGCCCGCGGCGACCGCCCGGGAGTAACCGAACTCCTCCTCCCAGGGAGAGAATCCGCCGACCCTGCCGCGTACGATCCGACCGTCCGTCATCCTGAAACCGCCTCCAGGGCCTCTTCGAGGGTGAACTTCTGCTCGTAGAGTGCCTTGCCCACGATGGCGCCCTCGACACCCTCGCCGACCAGCGAGGCGATCGCCCGCAGATCGTCCAGCGAGGAGACGCCGCCGGAGGCGACCACGGGCTTGTCCGTCGCGGCGCAGACATCGCGCAGCAGCTGGAGGTTGGGGCCGGTCAGGGTGCCGTCCCGGTTGACGTCGGTGACGACGTAGCGGGCGCAGCCCTCCTGGTCGAGGCGGGCCAGCACGTCGAAGAGCTGGCCGCCGTCGCGGGTCCAGCCGCGGCCGCGCAGGGTGGTGCCGACCACGTCCAAGCCGACGGCGATCTTGTCGCCGTGCTCGGCGATGGCCTTGGCGACCCACTCCGGGGCCTCCAGGGCGGCGGTGCCGAGGTTGACCCGGGTGCAGCCGGTGGCGAGCGCGCGGGCGAGCGACTCGTCGTCGCGGATGCCGCCGGACAGCTCGACCTTGATGTCCAGCTGTCCGGTGACCTCGCGCAGCAGCTCGTAGTTGCTGCCGGTGCCGAAGGCGGCGTCGAGGTCGACCAGGTGCAGCCACTCGGCGCCGGCGTTCTGCCAGGCGAGGGCGGCGGCCAGCGGCTCACCGAAGGAGGTCTCGGTGCCCGAGGCGCCCTTGACCAGGCGGACGGCCTGACCGTCCCGGACGTCGACGGCGGGCAGCAGTTCGAGGCTCATCAGATCCAACTCTCAGACAGTCAGAGGGTGTTGACCCAGTTGGTCAGCAGGGCGGCGCCGGCGTCGCCGGACTTCTCGGGGTGGAACTGGGTGGCCCACAGCGGGCCGTTCTCGACGGCCGCGACGAACGGCTGCCCGTGGGTGGCCCAGGTGACCAGCGGCGGGTTGATCCGCGCGCTGTGGACCTCCAGCTCCCAGTGCCGCACCCCGTAGGAGTGCACGAAGTAGAAGCGGGTCTCCGGGTCGAGGCCGGCGAACATCCGGCTGCCCTCGGGCACGTCCACGGTGTTCCAGCCCATGTGCGGGACGACGGGGGCCTCCAGCGGCTCCACGGTGCCCGGCCACTCGTCGCAGCCGGCCGTCTCCACGCCGTGCTCGACCCCCTTCTCGAAGAGGATCTGCATGCCGACGCAGATGCCCATGACCGGGCGGCCGCCGGAGAGCCGGCGGCCGATGATCCAGTCCCCGCGGACGGACTTGAGCCCGCGCATGCAGGCCTCGAAGGCGCCCACGCCGGGGACGAGCAGGCCGTCCGCGGCCATCGCGGTGTCGTAGTCGGAGCTGACCGTGACGTTCGCCCCGGTCCGTTCCAGGGCGCGCTGCGCCGAGCGGAGGTTGCCGGAGCCGTAGTCGAGGACGACGACGTTCTTGCCCATGTTCAGGTGTCCAGTCTTTTCTACGGCGGTTCTGGCGGTTCTGGCGGGTTCCACGTCGCGCCTAGAGGCGCAGCAGGCCGGAGGCCAGGCACATCACGGAGCCGAAGGCCAGCACCAGGATGACGCTCTTGGACTGCTTCTGCTTCCAGAAGGAGATCACTCCGCCGGCCAGGAAGAGGCCGACGAAGATGAGGATCATCGCGGTGTTGCTCACAGCGCACCCTTGGTCGAGGGGAGGATTCCGGCCGCGCGCGGGTCGCGCTCGGCGGCGTAGCGCAGGGCCCGGGCCAGCGCCTTGAACTGGCACTCCACGATGTGGTGGGCGTTGCGCCCGTACGGCACGTGGACGTGCAGCGCGATCTGCGCCTGGGCCACGAAGGACTCCAGGATGTGCCGGGTCATCGTGGTGTCGTACGAGCCGATCATCGGCGCGATGCCCTCGGGCTCGGTGTGCACCAGGTACGGCCGGCCGGAGAGGTCCACGGTGACCTGGGCGAGCGACTCGTCCAGCGGCACCGTGCAGTTGCCGAAGCGGTAGATGCCCACCTTGTCGCCGAGCGCCTGCTTGAAGGCGGCGCCGAGCGCGAGGGCGGTGTCCTCGATGGTGTGGTGGGTGTCGATGTGCAGGTCGCCGTCGGTCTTGACGGTGAGGTCGAACAGGCCGTGCCGGCCGAGCTGGTCGAGCATGTGGTCGTAGAAGCCGACGCCGGTGGAGATGTCGGTCTTGCCGCTGCCGTCCAGGTCTATCTCGACCAGGACGGACGTCTCCTTGGTGGTGCGCTCGACGCGTCCGATGCGGGACATGGGGTTAGAGCTCCTTGATCACGGTACGGACGGCGTCCAGGAAGGCGTCGTTCTCGGCGGGCGTGCCGGCGGTGACGCGCAGCCACCCGGGGACCCCGTTGTCGCGGACCAGGACGCCCTGGTCGAGGATCGCCTGCCAGACGGCGTGGGTGTCGGCGAAGCGGCCGAACTGGACGAAGTTGGCGTCCGAGTCGGTGACCTCCAGGCCCATCCCGCGCAGCGCGTCCACCAGCCGGTCGCGCTCCTCCTTGAGCCGCCCGACGTACCCGAGCAGGGTGTCGGTGTGCTCCAGGCAGGCCAGCGCGGTGGCCTGGGTGACGGCCGACAGGTGGTACGGCAGGCGCACCAGCTGGACGGCGTCGACCACGGCCGCGTCGGCGGCCAGGTAGCCCAGGCGCAGCCCGGCGGCGCCGAAGGCCTTGGACATGGTGCGGCTGACCACCAGGTTGGGGCGGCCCTCGATCAGCGGCAGCAGCGAGGCGCGGTGCGAGAACTCGACGTACGCCTCGTCGACCACCACCAGGCTGGGCCGGGCGGCCTGGGCGGCCTCGTACAGCCGCAGCACGGTGTCGGCCTCGACGGCGGTGCCGGTCGGGTTGTTCGGCGAGCAGACGAAGACCACGTTCGGCCGGTGCTCGGCGATGGCCGCGAGGGCGGCGTCCACGTCGATGGTGAAGTCGTCGTCGCGCGGCCCGGAGATCCAGGCGGTGCCGGTGCCCCGGGAGATCAGCGCGTGCATCGAGTACGAGGGCTCGAAGCCGAGGGCGGTGCGGCCGGGGCCGCCGAAGGTCTGGAGCAGCTGCTGGAGCACCTCGTTGGAGCCGTTGGCGGCCCAGACCTGCGCGCGCCCGACCGGGAAGCCGGTGGTCTTCCCGAGGTAGGCGGCGAGGCCCTCGCGCAGCTCGACCGCGTCCCGGTCCGGGTAGCGGTTCAGCCCGCGGGCGGCCTCGGCGACGCGCTCGGCGATCCGGGCCACCAGTTCCTCGGGCAGCGGGTACGGGTTCTCGTTGGTGTTCAGCTGGACGGGCACGTCGAGTTGCGGCGCGCCGTACGGGGACTGGCCGCGCAGCTCGTCGCGGATGGGGAGGTCGTCGATGCGGGTCACGATCCGGGAACCGTCCAGTCGAAGCGGGCCTTGATGGCGTCCCCGTGGCCCGGCAGGTCCTCGGCGTTCGCCAGGGTCACCACGTGGGCGGCGACGTCCGCGAGCGCCGCCCGGTCGTACTCGACGACCTGGACGCTCCGCAGGAAGGTCTGCACCGACAGCCCGGAGGAGTGGCAGGCGCAGCCGCCGGTCGGCAGCACGTGGTTGGAGCCGGCCGCGTAGTCGCCCAGCGAGACCGGGGTCCAGCGGCCGATGAAGATCGCGCCGGCGTTGACGACCCGGGCCGCCACAGCGTGGGCGTCGCGGGTCTGGATCTCCAGGTGCTCGGCCGCGTAGGCGTTGACCACGGCGAGGCCCTGGCCCAGGTCGTCGACCAGGATGATGCCGGACTGCCGGCCGCCCAGCGCCTCGGCCACCCGCTCGCCGTGCTTGGTCCTGGCGACCTGCACGGCCAGTTCGGCCTCGACCGCCTCGGCCAGCGCCGGGGAGTCGGTGACCAGCACCGAGCCGGAGGTCGGGCCGTGCTCGGCCTGGCTGATGAGGTCGGCGGCGACGTCGGAGGGCACCGCGCTGTCGTCGGCGAGGACGGCGATCTCGGTCGGGCCGGCCTCGGAGTCGATGCCGATCCGGCCGGCGAAGTAGCGCTTGGCGGCGGCCACGTAGATGTTGCCCGGGCCGGTCACCATGTTGACCGGCGCGCACTCCTCGGTGCCGAGGGCGAACATCGCGACCGCCTGGGCGCCGCCGACGGAGTAGACCTCGTCCACACCGAGCAGCGCGCAGGCCGCCAGGATGGCCGGGTGGACGCGGCCTCCGAACTCCTTCTGCGGCGGCGAGGTGACCGCGATGCCCTTGACGCCCGCTTCCTGGGCCGGCACCACGTTCATCACCACGGAGGACGGGTAGACCGCCAGCCCGCCCGGCACGTACAGGCCGACCCGCTCGACCGGCACCCAGCGCTGGGTGACGGTGCCGCCCGGCACCACCTGGGTGGTGTGCCCGGTGCGGCGCTGGTCCGCGTGCACGGCGCGGGCCCGGCGGATCGACTCCTCCAGCGCGGCCCGCACCTTCGGGTCCAGCGTCTCCAGGGCGGCGGTCAGCTGCTCGGCCGGGACCCGGGTCGACTCCAGCCGGACGCCGTCGAAGCGCTCGGTGATCTCGATCAGCGCCGCGACCCCGCGATGGCGTACGTCCTCCGCGATCGGCCGCACCTTCTCCAGGGCGGCCGCGACGTCGAACTCGGCACGGGGCAGCAGGTCACGCGGGTCGTCCAGCGAGCCGCGGAGGTCGATTCGAGAGATCACGCCACCCAGTGTAAGGAGTGGCCGGAACCGGTGGTCCCGCATTTCAGTCCGTGATACGAAAGGCGAGACGACCGGGGGGACGGGGGAAACCATGGCGGAGCACGCGCCGGACGGTTGGAGCGGGGTCGAACGGAGACTCTGGGAGGCCTATCGCCGGGGCGAGATCCTCGACCTGCGAACGGGCGACGCGGAGACCGACGCCCCCTTCGGGGACGCCGTCTGGGGCCCCGAGCGCACCGTCCGCGCCGAGGCGCTCGCCCACCTGCTGCTGGCCGGTCCGCGGCCCGCGCCCGGGCGGGTCGCCTCGCTGCGGCTCAGCGGCGCGTTCGTCACCGAGGCGCTCAACCTGGCCGGTGCCGCCATCGGCCACTACATCGAGCTCCACCAGTGCCGCTTCGAGCAGAAGATCCTCGTCTCCGAGGCCTCGGCCTCGACGATGCGCTTCGTGAACTGCCTGATCCCCCGCCTGGAGGCCTCCCGGCTGACCACCACCGGCGACCTCCACCTGGCCCGCTGTCGCCTCCCCGAGGGCATCCGGCTCACCGACGCCAAGATCGGCACCGACCTGCTGCTCAACCAGACCGTCGTCGGCGGCGACCGCTTCGGCCGCGCCGTCTCCGCCGACGGGCTCACCGTCAACCAGGACTTCGAGGCCGAACGCCTGGTCTCCAACGGCGAGCTGAGCATACGCACCGCCCGGATAGGCGGCCGGCTCTCGCTGCGCGGCGCCCAGCTGCACGCCGACCGGGCCCAGAACGGCACCTGCCTCAACGCCGTCCGGGTCACCGTCGGCCACACCCTCTACCTGACCGGCTCCGCCGACGGCGGCTGGACCGGCTCGCGCGGCTACTACGGCTCCGGCTACGGCGAGGTCCCGCCGCCCGACGGCCCGATCACCCCGTTCCGCGCCTTCGGACAGGTCCGGCTCTCCGACAGCCGCTTCGACGGCGCCTGCCTGATCTCCGGCGAGTTCCACCTGGAGGGTGACGACGAACTCTCCTTGCGCCGCATCCACACCCCCGAGCTGCGCTTCTCCTGTGACTTCCGCCCCACCGGCACCGTCTCGCTCTCCCGGGCCCGGGTCGGCAACCTGGTCGACCGGCCGCAGGCCTGGCCGCTCGGCCGGCACCTGGGCCTCACCGGCTTCGTCTACGAGAACCTGCGCCCGATCGGGACCTTCACCGTCCGGCAGCGGATCGCCTGGCTGGAGGGCTCCTCGGTGGACTTCCAGCCCGAGTCCTACGAACAGCTCGCCGCGGCCCTGCGCCGCGACGGCGCCGACGACGACGCCCGCGAGGTGCTCTACGCCAAGCAGCGGCGCCGCCGCCGGACCCTGCCGCTGCCCGCCCGGATCTGGGGCGCGGTCCAGGACGCCACCGTCGGCTACGGCTACCGGCCCGGCCGGGCCGGCCTGTGGCTGCTGCTCGCCTGGGCGCTCGGCAGCCTCTGGTTCGCCACCCACCCTCTGGAACCGCTCAAGGCCGACGAGCGCCCGCACTGGAACCCGGTGCTGTACACCCTCAACCAGCTGTTGCCGATCGTGGACCTCAACCAGGGCGGCTGGAACCCCGGTGGCCTCGCCCAGTGGATCTCCGCCGGGCTCGTCGTCATCGGCTGGCTGCTCGCCTCCACCGTCGTCACCGGCGCCACCAGGATGCTCCAGCGCGGTTGAGCCCGCCGGGCGCGCGACAACGCCCCCGTCGGGGGAACTACGCTGTCCGCCGTGACAGAACGGCTGCCGCTCTTCCCGCTGAACACCGTGCTCTACCCGGGCCTGGTGCTGCCCCTGAACGTCTTCGAGGAGCGCTACCGCCGTCTCGTCGCCGACCTGCTCGAACAGCCCGAGGACGCGCCCCGGCGGTTCGGCGTGCTCGCGATCAGGGACGGCCGGGAGACCGCGCCGGTCCGCGCCGAGGACGGCCCGGCCGGTCCGCTGGCCGGCCTGGGCACCGTCACCGGAGATCCGCTGGAGGCGGTCTTCCACATCGGCTGCGTCGCCGACATCGCCTCCGTCGAGCCCCAGCCGGACGGCCGCTACGAGCTGCTGGTCACCGGCACCACCCGGTTCCGGCTGCGCTCGGTGGACGTCTCCGGCCCGTACCTGACCGGCGAGGTCGAGACGATCGAGGAGCGCCCCGGCGAGGGCTCCGGCGCGCTGGCCTCCGAGGTCGAGCGGGCCTTCCGGGTCTACCAGAAGCGGCTGGCGGGCGCCCGCGAGGCCAGCACCGTCGGCCGCCAGGAGCTGCCGGACGACCCGCAGGTGCTCTCGTACCTGGTCGCCGCGGCCTCGGTGTTCGAGATCCCCGTCAAGCAGGAACTGCTCGCCTGCCCCGACACCGCCCAGCGGCTGCGCTCCGAACTCGACCTGCTGCGCCGCGAGACCGCCGTCCTCAGCTGGCTGCCCTCGCTGCCCGCCGCCGATCTCACCCGCCAGCGCTTCAGCCCCAACTGACCGAGGACCGAGGAACCCGCATGGCCAAGAAGACCAGGAAGGGCGGCCAGGGCACCCCCGCCACCGTCGCCCTGGAAGCCGCCGCCGTCGCCTTCACCGTGCACGCGTACGACCACGACCCGGCCGCCGCCTCGTACGGCGGCGAGGCCGCCGAGGTCCTCGGCATCGCCCCGGAACGGGTCTTCAAGACCCTCGTCGCCGACGTGGACGGCACCCTGACCGTCGGCGTGGTCCCGGTCGCCGGGCAGCTCGACCTCAAGGCCCTGGCCGCGGCCGTCGGCGGCAAGCGCGCCGCCATGGCCGACCCGGCGGCCGCCGAGCGCAGCAGCGGCTACGTCCTCGGCGGCATCTCCCCGCTGGGCCAGCGCCGCCCGCTGCGCACCGTCATCGACGCCAGCGCACTCACCCATCCCACCGTCTACGTCTCGGCGGGCCGCCGCGGCCTCGAAGTCGAACTCTCCCCCGCCGACCTCGTCACCCTCACCGACGCCCGCACCGCCCCCATCGCCCGCTGACCGGCGCCGCCCCCGGGCGAGAAACCCGACCCACCGGCCCGGGGGCGCGGGGCGCCACGCGAACCCGGAAGTCCCCGCCCCGGGCGACGGACCTACTTCGGCCCCGCCTCGAAACCCCCGGCCGACGGCGCGCTCCACGGCCCCGCCGGAGCCCCCGCCGCGGGCGCCGCCACCGGAGCCTGCGCGACCGGCGCCCAGTACGGCGGCGGGTCCTCCTCCCGCTTCCCGAAGGCCGCCGAGAGCAGCAGCAGCACCACCATCGCGGCCATCGGCCAGACCAGCAGCGCCCCCAGCGCCCCCAGGTCGATGCTCGCGTCGAAGTGCCCGCCGTCCCCGACCCGCCGGGCCTCGCCGATCAGGTCGTCGCTCGGCCCGAGCCACCGCCCGATCCGCCAGGCCCCGATCGATCCGAGCAGGCCGCCGACGGTCAGCCCCGCCGCGACCGCGATGCCCCCGCCGCGCCGCCTGGTCACCAGGAAGGCCCCGAGCGCGGTCACGATCCCGACGCCCAGGCCGATCAGCACGAACACCGCGTCGGCCCCGGCCCGCTGCTCCCCCTCGGGGTCGCCGTAGAGGATGCGGTCGCCGTCGACCACCAGCGGCACCTTGGGCGCCAGCCAGGCCCACAGCACGGCCATCACCAGTCCGGCCACCAGGCCGGCGAGGACGACGCCCGCCCCGATCCGCACCTCGGGCAGCAGCCGCTGCGCCAACGGGACCGTCCCGTCCCGGAGGGCGGTGGCCCCCTGCGGCGGCGCGAACGGGTCGGGCGCGGCGCCCGGTCCCGTCGCCTGCGCGTCGGCGGGGGCAGGATCCGGAGGTGTGTTCGGTACGGTCACAGGCCCCATCGTGTCACGACGGCCACCCGGACGACCCACCACCGTACGGACCGGACAGGACCCGGGCCGTGAGACACGGCCTAGCGGGAGACCGCCCGCCGGTACGCCCAGGTGGCGACGGCCAGCGAGGCCACCCCCACGCCCGCGCAGACCGCCAGGTCCCCGAGCACCGCGGCCCAGTCCGGGTCCGGCGCGAACGTCCGGGCGAAGGCGTCCACCCCGTACGTGGACGGCAGCAGGTCCCGCAGCCACCGCACCGGCTGCGGCAGGTGGTCCACCGGCAGCACGCCCAGCAGCAGGGCCGCGGACATCCCGAGCTGCCCGAGCATGGTGGCGATCTCCTGCCGCGGCGCCAGCAGCCCGCAGGCCGCCCCCAGCCCGGACAGTGCGGCCCCGGCCAGCGGCACGACCGCCAGCAGCACCCACAGCTGGCCGAGCGGCAGCCCGAACATCACCGCCCCGATCGCCGCCGTGGCGACCGTCCCGGGCAGGGTGAAGGAGGCGTACGCGGCGGCCGCGCCCAGCACCACCGAGGCGGCCGGCACCGGCAGCGTCGCGTAGTGGTCGAGCCCGCCGGTGGCCCGCAGCTTGCCGAAGTACTGGGCGAGCAGGTTCAGCGCGACGAAGGCGACCACCAGCACGC
>NZ_JBHUAF010000176.1:0-16453 GCF_042789895.1 Kitasatospora sp. NPDC056783 | reverse complement strand
CCTTCCGGGGGCGCCGTCGTCCGGTCGCAGGGGTCGTGCCGCAGGGGAGACCGGTTCGCCGCAGGGGCCCGTCCGCCGCGGCGGTCCGACTACTGCGGCAGCCGGTAGACGCCCTGCTCGACCGGCTCGACCAGGCCGTCCGCGACCAGGCCGTCCAGGGCCCGGGCCCGCTGCACCGCGTCCGGCCAGACGGCGTCCAGCCGGGCCTGCGGCACCGCCTCGTGCGCCTCGCGCAGCACCGCGAGCAGCTTGCCGCGCACCTGCCGGTCCGTCCCCTCGTAGGACTGGCCGCGCCGGGCCGGGCCCTCGTACGGCGGGCGGCCGGCCCGCTGCCAGGCGCAGCCGGTGAACAGCGGGCACTCCCCGCACTCCGGGCCGCGCGCGGTACACACCAGCGCGCCCAGCTCCATCACGCCGACCGCCCAGGTGGCGGCCGTCCCGGCGTCGTCCGGCAGCAGGGCGGTGGCGGTGCGGCGCTCGGCGGCGGTGGTGGCCTGGGCCGGGTACTCGACGCCGGTCACCGCGCGGGCGAAGACCCGGCGGACGTTGGTGTCCAGCACCACGTGCCGCTGACGGAAGGCGAAGGAGGCGACGGCGGCGGCGGTGTACTCCCCCACCCCGGGCAGCGAGAGCAGGGTGGCGTGGTCGTCCGGGACCTCGCCGCCGTGCTCCTCGGTGATCGCCACCGCGGCCGCGTGCAAGCGCAGCGCCCGGCGCGGGTAGCCCAGTCGGCCCCACATCCGGACCGCCTCACCGGGCGCCTCGGCGGCGAGGTCGGCCGGGGTCGGCCAGCGGGTGAGCCAGGCCTCCCAGGCGGGCAGCACGCGCTTGACCGGGGTCTGCTGGAGCATGAACTCGCTCACCATGACCGCCCAGGGGGTCACGTCGGGGGCCCGCCAGGGCAGGTCCCGCTTGCTGGCCTCGTACCAGTCCAGGACGGTCGAGTGGAACAGCGGCAGGGGCATCGGCAGCCGGGCGGCGTCGGTGGCGGAGGCGGTGATGGCAGTCATGGCCCTTCGATCCTGCCATGCCCACCCGCCCCGACCGAAGCGGAGCGGGCCACTTCGGATCTTCCGGGGCTTTCCGAAAATCGTCCGGTTGGGGCTCGCCCGAACGGATCAAATGGCGGATCATGTGAAGGAAGGGGCGACTGTGCGGTGTTGGTGAGTCAATCGCCACACACAGTCTCGTAGAGTTTGGTCGTGCCTTCTCTGCGTCAACCCGTCGGACCACTGCCGGCCTCGATCTACTGGCGTCGGCGCGTCGTCGTGCTCGTCGCCGTCGCGGCGGTCGTCGCGCTGATCGCCTGGCTGATGATCGATCAGGGCGGAGGCGGTGACGGCGGCTCACAGGGCAAGGCCGCACAGGCCGTTCCGTCCGCGTCCCAGCCACCGGCCCCGAACCAGCCACCGGCCCAGGCCATCACCCCCGGTGCCTCCCCGAGCGGCCCCGCGGCGCCCCCTGGCGGCGGCACCGGGGGCGGCCCGGTGGCGGGCGGCGGCGGCACCGAGGTCAACCTCAGCGGCGGCACCGGCGGCGCCAACCCGGCCTCCGGAGGCGGCGCCGCCCCGGCGGGCGGCGGTGGCGGCGGTACGGGCGGCTCGGGCGGCGGCGCCCCGGCGGTGAACACCCCCGAGATCATGGCGCTGCCGGTCTGCGTCTCCTCGCAGGTCGCACTGGAGCTGGCCGGCACCCAGAACTCGTACCAGCCCAAGGACAAGCCGCGACTGGCCCTGACGGTCAAGAACTCCGCCGGCACCAACTGCCGGGTGGACCTGGGCCGCACCGCCTCCGTGATCACGGTGAGCGGCAGCAGCAACGACCGGGTCTGGTCCTCGGGCGACTGCCCGGCCGACAAGGGCAACATCTGGGTGCAGCTCGGGGCGAACGGCAGTCAGACCGAGACCTTCACCTGGGACCGCAGCCGCAGCAAGCCGCAGTGCGCGACCGCCGACCAGGCGCCGCCGCCCAGCGGCACGTACGTGGTGCTCGCGGAGCTCACTGGGCTCTCCGGGGACAAGGTCTCGGCGCGGGCCTCGATCCGGCTGGACGGCTGAGAACCGGTCGACGGCTGAGAACCGGTCGACTTCCCACGGAGCCCCCGGCCGCGCGGCCGGGGGCTCCGGCGTGTGCGGGGCTCCGGCGTGTTGTGTGCGGGGGCTCAGGCACGGGCGCTCGTGCGTGTTCGGGTGTGCGACGGCCCCCGGGAGAAGCGTTTCTCCTGGGGGCCATCGGTGAGTTCGTGCGTCCGATCGGCCGTACGGCCGGTCAGACGTAGCGCTCCAGGATGGAGGATTCGGCCAGGCGGGACAGCCCCTCGCGGACCGAGCGGGCACGGGTCTCACCGACGCCCTCGACGGTCTGGAGGTCGTCGATGCTCGCGGCGAGCAGCTTCTGGAGGCCGCCGAAGTGCTCGACCAGGCGCTCTATGACCGTGTTGGGCAGGCGCGGGATCTTCGCCAGCAGGCGGTAGCCGCGCGGCGAGACCGCGGAGTCCAGCGACTCCGGCGAGCCGGAGTAGCCGAGCGCCTTGGCGACGGTCTGGAGGTCCAGCAGCTCGGCGTGGGTGAGCGCCTCCAGGTCGGCCAGCACCTCGGTGACCGTCCGGCCCTTCTTGGCGGCCCGCTCCGGGAAGTAGTCCCGGGCGACCAGCTCGCGCTCCGGCTCCACGCCCGCGATCAGCTCGTCCAGCTGGAGCGAGAGCAGCCGGCCGTCGATGCCGAGCTCCAGCACGTAGCCGGCGATCTCGGTGGCGATCAGCCGGACCATCTCCAGGCGCTGGGCCACGGCGGTGACGTCCCGGACCGTCACCAGGTCCTCGATCTCCAGCGCGGAGAGCGTGCCGGCCACCTCGTCCAGGCGCAGCTTGTAGCGCTCCAGGGTGGCCAGCGCCTGGTTGGCACGGGACAGGACGGTGGTGGAGTCCTCCAGCACCCGGCGGGTGCCGTTGACGTACATCGCGATCAGCCGCATCGAGTGCGAGACCGCGACCACCGGGTAGCCGGTCTGCCGGTTGACCCGCTCGGCGGTGCGGTGGCGGGTGCCGGTCTCGTCGGTGGGGATGGTCGAGTCCGGCATCAGGTGCACGCCGGCCCGGACGATCTTGGTGATGTCCTTGTCGAGCACCACCGCGCCGTCGAGCTTGCACAGCTCCCGCAGCCGGGTGGCGCTGAACTCGACGTCCAGGACGAAGCCGCCGGTGCACAGGGACTCGACGGTCCTGTCGAAGCCCAGCACGATCAGACCGCCGGTGTTGGCCCGCAGGACCCGCTCCAGGCCGTCACGAAGCGCGGTACCGGGCGCGATGGCGGTGAGGGAGGCCCGCAGCAGGGCCTCCTCGCGGGAGGCCTTGTCCGCCCCCCGGTCGCTGGCTGCCACGTGACTCCTCCGGTCGACCCGTGCCGCGCGCCTCGCGCCGTGCGCCGCTCCGCGGTCTGTTGCTCTGTCGCTCAGTACCGCTCGGTACTGCCTTCTGGCCAATGAGACTGGGGAAAGTCTAACTGTGTGTGGCTTCGGCAGGGCTTGGGTCAGCGCAGTTCGTCGGAGTCGAGCGGCTCCCAGCCGTCCATCAGCTCCTCCGGGTACGCCACCGGGTGGTTCGCGCCCCGGGCGGAGCGGGGGGCGGGCGGCGCCGACGGTGCCTCACCGCGGGACCCGGTACGGGACTCCGCGCCGGGCTCGGTGCGCGGCTTGGCGGCGGAGCGGCGACGGCCCGGGATGGCCCGCAGCGCCTCGCCGATGTCGGCCACCTCGACCACCTTCATGCCCGGCGGCACCTTGCCCGGGTCCGGCGGGACCAAGGCGTGGGTGAAACCCAGCCGGTGCGCCTCGGCGAGCCGCCGCTGCACACCCGTCACCCGCCGCACCTCGCCCGCCAGGCCGACCTCACCGATCGCCACCAGGTTGCTGGGCAGCGGGGTGTCGGTGGAGGAACTGGCCACCGCGAGCGCGACCGCGAGGTCGGCGGAGGGCTCCGTCAGCTTCACCCCGCCGACCGTCGCGGTGTAGATGTCCTGCTTGCCGAGCTTCACCCCGCCGTGCCGCTCGACCACCGCCAGGATCATCGCGATCCGGGGGGACTCCAGGCCCGAGGTGGTGCGGCGCGGGGACGGGATCTGCGAATCCACCATCAGCGCCTGCACCTCGGCCACCAGCGGGCGCTTGCCCTCCAGGGTGACGGTGAGGCAGGTGCCGGGGACGGGCTTGTCACGCCTGGTCAGGAAGAGTCCGGACGGGTCGGCCAGGCCGACGATGCCCTCGTCGTGGAGCTCGAAGCAGCCCACCTCGTCGGTGGCGCCGTAGCGGTTCTTGACCCCTCGGATCAGGCGCAGCCGGGCGTGCCGGTCCCCCTCGAAGCTGAGCACCACGTCCACCAGGTGCTCCAGCAGGCGCGGGCCGGCGATCTGGCCGTCCTTGGTCACGTGGCCGACCAGCAGGGTGGCCATGCCGCGCTCCTTGGACGCCCGGATCAGCGCGCCCGCCACCTCCCGGACCTGGGCCGGGCCGCCGGGGGCACCGTCCAGCTCGGCGGAGGCGATGGTCTGCACCGAGTCCAGGATCAGCAGGCCGGGGTTGACCGCCTCGATGTGCCCGAGCACGGCGCCGAGGTCCTGCTCGGCGGCGAGGTAGAGGTGCTCGGAGAGGGCGTTGATCCGGTCGGCGCGCAGCCGGACCTGGCCGGCCGACTCCTCGCCCGTCACGTAGAGCGTGCGGTGCTGCGCGGTGGCCGCCTTGGCCGCGACGTCCAGCAGCAGGGTGGACTTGCCGACGCCGGGCTCGCCCGCCAGCAGCACCACCGCGCCGGGCACCAGGCCGCCGCCGAGCACCCGGTCCAGCTCCGGGACGCCCGTGGAACGGGCCGTCGCGACCTGGCCGTCCACCTGGGCGATCGGGCGGGCGGGAGCGCTGACCGGGCCGGCGGCCGTCGTCCGGATCGGGACCGCGCCGTACTCCTCGACCGTGCCCCAGGCGTTGCACTCCGGGCAGCGGCCGACCCACTTGGGCAGCTGGTTGCCGCACTCGGTGCAGCGGTACGCCGGGCGCGGCTTGGCGGTGGTCTTGGAACGCGGAGGCATGCGGCCCACCGTAGCGCCTGGGTGTGACAGCGGCGGTCCGCCGACGGGCCCGCCGCGCGTCCACACAGATGGGCGATGTTGTTACCCGAAAGAAGTACATACGCGGGGAATGGGCGGGGTCAGCCGTCCGCGGTCTCTACCGTCGGACGGGTGACAACGCGAACTGTGGGCCTGACCGGGAGGTCCGGGTCGGTCGGGGCGACTGGGGCCTCCAGGGCTGCCGGAGCTGCCGGAGCGCGGACCGGTGCCGTGCTCGCGGCGTACGAGCGGCACGTGGACGGGCTGTTCACCTACTGCCTCTCGGTCCTGTGCGAACACGACGCGGCCGCCGACGCCCTGCGCGAGGTCCGCGAGCTGGCGCGGCGGCACGGCCACCGGCCGGCCGAACCGGGGCTGCTGCGGGCCTGGCTGTTCTCGCTGGCCCGGTACTGCTGCCTGCGGCGGCTCGCGGGCGGCAGCGGGGAGGACGGGCCGGGGGCCGAGGTCGGGGCCGGGGCCGGGCGGGCGTCCGGGGCGGAGGCCGTACGGGCGTCCGGGGCGGAAGCGGGCGAGACCGAGGCGGCCCGGCGGCGGCGCGAGCTGTCCTCGCTCGCCTGGCCGGAGGCGGCCGGTACCGACCCGGAGCAGCGCGAGGCGCTGGAGCTGTCCGTCCGGCACCGGCTGACCCCGCTGGAGGTGGCGGCGGTGCTGGGCCTGCCCTTCGAGCGGACCCGTGAGCTGCTGGCCGGGGCCGAGGCCGAGGTCGCCCGGACCAGGGCGGCGCTGCTGGTGCTCGGCGTCGGCAGCTGTCCGGAGCTGGACCGGCTCGGCGGGGCCGGGGCTGACTCCTGGCGGGACTGGGTGCTCGGTCCCGCGCTGCGGCGGGAGCTGGTGCAGCACGTGGTGGACTGTCCGACCTGTCGGGAGACGGCGGAGCGGGTGGCCGCGAGCGAGGCGGCGGAGGGCGCGAAGGACGCGGCGGGCCTGTCGGGCCTGTCCGGGCTGTCGGGGCTGTCAGGGCTGTCGCTGCTACGGGCTCCGGGGGTGGCTGCTCCGGCCGTGGCTGCTCCGTCGGCGGAACCGGGGCTGCGGTTCGACCAGGATGGTTTCCCCCGGCACCGGGCGCCGGACACGGGGCGCGGGCTGGCGGTTCGCCGACGGGTGGTGACCACCGGAGTGCTCGCGGCGGTCCTGGCGGCGCCGGTGATCGCGCTCTGGGCCGGGCACCGGGGCGACGGCGGGGCGGGGTCGACGGCCGCGGTGTCGGCGGTACGGGTGGACGGAGCCGGACGGTCGGCCGGGCAGCGGCCCGTGGTGGGCGGTCCGGCGGGGCCGGGGGCTTCCGGCATGCCGGGGATGGAGCTGGCGGGCGGTGCCGGCGGAGGTGGTGTCGGCGAGGGAGGTGTCGGCGAGGGCGGTGCAGAAACGTTGCTTCCCGGCCTCCCCCGGCTGGCCGTTCAGGGCGCGGTGATCCCGGTCCCGGCCCACGGCGCGACCCCGCTCACCAGTCCGAACCTGGTCGCCGCACCCGCCCCGGCCCCGGAGGCAGACCACACCTCCACGCCGGGCACCGGCGAACCCGCCCCGGCCGGACTGCTCACCGTCGAAGCCGCCGAGTACGGCAGCCGGACCATCCTCACCCTCACCGACTCCGGCACGGCGGAGATCCGTTGGCACGCGGTGCCGGACGCCGGCTGGCTCCGGCTCAGCCGCGACTCCGGCACCCTGGCGCCCGGCCAGCGGATCACCGTGATCGTCACCGTGGACGAGGACCAGGCGCCGGCGGCCCACTGGACCGCCCGGATCGCGCTGCCGCCCTCACAGGCGGTGGTCACCCTGGAGGGCGGACCGCACAACCGCGGCGGCTCCGCCTCCTCCCCGGCCACCCCCGCGCCGTCCGTAGAACCGACGACCCCCACCACCCCCACCACCACGGCGCCTCCGTCCCCGTCCCCCACCGCCTCGGACACCCCCACGGCAACACCCAGCCCGGCCGCCTCGACACACCCGACGAGCACACCGGCCACACCCCCGCCGGATCACTGACCCGGCACCTGGCACGCCTGCATGAGAAGTCGGACCCGCCGACTTTCCGCGCACAGGGGTCGCTGGACGCCTCTCCCCCCAGGGGCCGGGCCGAGCCGAGGGCGAGTGGGGCGGGTGGGCGCACCGCTGGGTCTCCCGCACGAAACCCAGCAGCGGGCGCACCGGAAGTCGGCAGAGTCGACTTCTCGTGCAGGGCGGGCGGAGGGTCGTCAACGGGCGCAGCCCTTGGGGTGCCGGTGCGCAGGGGACGGTCAGGTGCGGTGGATCGGGGGGACTTGGTAGGTCCCGTCGAGGACCGGGGGTTCGGGTTGGTAGATACGGAGGATGGGGCGGAACTCGCCGGGCGGGGCGGGGAGCCAGTTGGCGGCGGCGACCGGGTCCTCGGGCTGGTCGTGCTGGAGGGTCACGGTGAGGGAGCCGTCGTCGCCGTGGACCAGACCGGGGGTGCGGTCGCCGATCGAGTAGCGGTCGATCGGGTTCTCCACCAGGCAGTAGTCCGGGACGGAGTACATCGTGACGGACCAGAACGCCTCGGCCGGCGGCGGCTGGTCGAAGCGCAGCGTGTAGCTGTTGGCGCCGGTGAGGGGCCGTCCGTCCGAGTCGTCGTAGGTCATCGCGTACGAGGCCTCGTAGGCGTGGTTGCCCCAGAGGCCGGCGCGGGCGGCGGCGGCCCGGCTGAGGTAGGCGGCGCGGCGGTCGGGGATGCGCCACTCGGGATCGTCCAGGGTGCCGGGGCCCAGGTGGTCGGTGTTGTAGTCGAAGAGGTGGAGCGTGCTGCGCCACTCGCCGAGCGGGTGGTCCTCGGGCGGGCGGGTGGCGGCCTCGACCCGTTCACGGCCGGCGACCAGCCCCTTGGCCAGCGCCAGCGTCCACTCGGGGGCAGCCGCCCGGTAGGGCGAGGCCCCGTCGTCCAGCAGGCCGAGCGGGGCGAAGCGGCGCTGGTACTCGATGTCGGTGGTGGCGGGCGGGAAGGCCTGCATCCAGACCCGCAGGCGTTCGAAGAAGGCCAGCCGCTCGGGTACGTCGATGTCCGGCTCGGGCAGTCCGGCGACCAGGCCGCCGGGCTCCAGCGGCTCCAGCTCCAGGGCGGCCTGGAGGGCCCGCACCCGGGCCAGGTCGTCCGGACCGAGGCAGGCGAAACGGCCGACGAGGGTGCCGACGGTGGTCGGCAGCTCGATCACCCGGGCCGGGTCCGACGGGGTGCCGTGCCAGCCGGGTGGGACGATCAGCCAGGTCTGCGCCTCGGTGCCGCTGGCACGGCGGCCGAGATAGGCGATGTTGTCCGTCCAGGCGTCGATGACCTGGAGCACGTAGTAGGCGCCCGCGGTGTCGGGGACGCGCAGCACCTGCGGGCCCTCCGAGAGGTCGAGCTGGGCCATCGAGTAGATCGTGTCGTTGTTGACGGAGACGAAGTCGTCGGCCGGGCCGGCCAGCCGGGTGGCGTGGCCGAGGTGGTTGAACGGTGCCGCCGGCAGGGTGCCCAGGCCGCCCTTGGTGAAGCGCTCGACCATGGTGAGGCCCGCGACCAGCGGGTAGCCGTAGACGTACGCGTCGGCGGCCAGGGCCTCCAGCTCGGACTGGTTCATCACGGGTCCTTCGTACGGTGCGGTCGAGGCGCGGTCGAGGCGCGGTTCGGGCGTGCGGCGGTCAACGCGGTTCGAGCGGCGGAGACGGCGGAGACGGTGGAAGCGGCGGGAGCGGCGGGGGTGGGCGGCCCGGGCCGAGGGCGGAAGACGCCGAAGCCGCCGACGTACCCCGGGTCCGCGTCGTCCAGGGCCTGGGCGTAGAGGGCACGGTAGTTCCGCGGCATCGGGTAGCCGCGGATCCAGGCCTCGGCGGCGGTCGCGCGGACGGTGGCCGGATCCACGAGTGCCGGGTTGACCATGCTCTCGCTCTCCCACCGCGGGTCCGCTTGATTCGGTACGAATCATTACCAATCGATATGAATGGGATGCTATGCGGGGCCGAGTGGGGCGGCATGTCGGATCAGCGGCGCCCTGGCCCCCTTCTCCGCTCGGGTTCCGCCCTCTGCTCAGCGCTAATCCGGGCATGCCGGTGGGACGGCCGAGGCAGGGTCATCGGTATGAAGATCCTCCTGCTTGGCGGCTCATCCTTCCTCGGCCGGGCCTACGCCGCCGAGGCGCTCGCCCGGGGCCACCGGGTGACCACCTTCAACCGCGGCCGCAGCGCCGCCGACCTGCCCGGGGTCGAGGCCGTCCGGGGCGAGCGCGACAGCGGCGACGACCTCGCCCGGCTGGCCGAGGGCCGCCGCTGGGACGCCGTCGTCGACACCTCCGCCCAGCAGCCCGCCCAGGCCGCGCTCAGTGCCCGGCTGCTGCGCGGACGCGCCGACCACTACACCCTCGTCTCCTCCGTGCACGCCTTCGCCGACTGGCCCGCCCGGGTGATCGACGAGGACTCCGCACCGCACCCGTGCCCCGCCGGCACTCCACCCGGCCGGCCGCCCGGCAACACCCTCAAGGCCGGTTGCGAACGCGCCGTGCTCGCCGGGTTCGGCGCCGAACGCACGCTGGTGCTCAACAGCGGCCTGCTCGTCGGGCCGCACGAGAACGGCGGCCGGCTGCCCTGGTGGCTGGAGCGGATGGCGCGGGGCGGGCGGGTGCTCGCCCCGGGGAATCCGCGGCGGACCATGCAGGTGATCGACGTCCGGGACTTCGCCGCCTTCGGGCTCGACCTGCTGACGGCCGGGACGGCAGGGCGCTTCGTCACCACGGCGCCGCCCGGCCGGCTCCGCTTCGGCGAGTGGCTGGAGACCTGCCGGACCGTCGCGGGCGCTGCGGACACCGAGCTGGTCTGGGTCGGGGACGGGCCGCTGCTCGCCGAGGGACCCGACCGGGTCGACCCGTGGAGCGAACTCCCCCTCTGGGCACCGGACCTGCCCGAGCTGGCGGGCGTCTGGCTGGCCGACACCACCCGCGCGCAGGCGGCCGGCCTGCGCTGCCGGCCGTTCACCGAGACGGCGCGGGACACCTGGGAGTGGCTGCGGACGCGCGGGCCCGCCGAGGACACCGACGCGGCCGGACGCAAGGGGCGGCCGGACGCTCCGGTGCGGCAGGGCATCGAACCGGCCAAGGAGCAGCGGCTGTTGGCGGCCTTCGGCTGAGGGCCGGCCTGGTCGGGCGGCCGGGGTGAGCGGCCTGATCGGGTGGCCGGGGTGGGAGGTCGGGTCGGGCGGCCGGGGTGGGAGGTCGGGCGAGCCGACGTCCCACCCCGGCGAACACCCGTGAGGGCGCACCCGAGAGCGCGCCGAGGCCACGCCCTGGCGACCGGTCCGCTCAGTGCGTGCGGCGGGTCACCAGTTCGGCGAGCGCCAGCAGTTCGTCCGCCGCCGCCGGCTCCGGCACCGCGGCGGCCAGCTGCGCCATCGCGGCGGCCATCCGCTCACAGGACTCGCCCTGCGCCCAGCCGCGCCCGCCGGCCGCCTCGACCGCCTCCGCGCACTGCGCCAACTCCTCGGGACCGAGCGGCCGTTCGATGGCGTACAGCTCGGCGAGCCGCTTGCCCGCGACGGTGCCGGAGCCCAGAGCCGCGACCACCGGCAGCGACTTCTTCCGGGCGGCGAGGTCCGCTCCGACCGGCTTGCCGGTCACCGCTGGGTCCCCCCAGATGCCGATCAGGTCGTCGATCAGCTGGAACGCCAGGCCGATCTCCCGGCCGAAGCCGTCCAGCGCCCGCGCGGCCTCCTCGGAGGCGCCCCCGTACAGGGCGCCCATCGCGCAGGCGGCACCGAGCAGGGCACCGGTCTTGGCCTCCGCCATCGCCAGGCACTCGGCCAGCGAGACGTCGTCGCGCTGCTCGAAGGCGCAGTCGATCTGCTGCCCCTCGCAGAGTTCGACCACGCAGTCGGTGAGCCGGCGGATCGATCCCTGGGCGGCCTCGTGAGGGTCCTCGGCGAGCAGGCGCAGCGCCAGGGAGTGCATGGCGTCCCCGGCCAGAATGGCCTCGGTGGTGCCGAACACCCGCCAGGCGGTGGGCCGGTGGCGCCGGGTGTCGTCCCGGTCGATGACGTCGTCGTGGAGCAGGGTGAAGTTGTGCACCAGCTCCACCGCGGCGGCCGCGGCGACGGCCTGGTCGGGCTTGCCGCCCAGGGCCTGGGTGGCGGCGAGGACCATGGCCGGCCGGATCGCCTTGCCGGCGGAGGCCTCGACGGGGGTGCCGTCCGCCTCCCACCACCCGAAGTGGTAGCCGGCCACCTTGCGCATGGTGCCGGGCAGCGAGTCGACGGCGGCCCGCAGCACCGGGTCGACCAGCGCGCGGGTCCGGGCGAGGATGTCCGTCGCCTCGTGCCCCTCTTTGTGGTCCCGCTCCAGCGTGGGACTGGTCATGGGTGTTTCCCCCTGTCGGCGCCTGTCGTGGGACGGCCCGCCGTCGGCGGGCCGGGGTTGCCCTGCGGTGTCGGGCACGGTCGGGTACGTCGCGTACGGCCGCGCACGGCACGCACGGCACGGATGTCGCGCACGGCACGTACGGCCGCGGCGAGTCGGACGGCTGCGGCGAGTCGGACGGCCGCACACGCCGGAGCGGGCCGTCCGGCCGGGGCACGGTGGGCACCCCCGGTCGGACGGCACGGCCGCGCGACCGACTCGCCGCGAGCCGTCAGTACTGCGCGATGTCCACGTTCTCCAGGACGCCGACCGCGTCCGGAACCAGGATCGCCGCGGAGTAGTAGGCGCTCACCAGGTACGAAATGATGGCCTTCTCGTCGATTCCCATGAACCGCACCGAAAGGCCCGGCTGGTATTCGTCCGGAATTCCGGTCTGGTTCAGGCCGATGACGCCCTGGTTGTCCTCGCCGATTCGCATCGCGATGATCGAGCTGGTGCTCCCGACGATCGGGATCTTGTTGCACGGGAAGACCGGGACACCGCGCCAGGACAGGATCTGCCTGCCCTCGACCTCGACCGTGCCCGGGTTGAGGCCGCGCTTGTTGAGCTCCCGGCCGAAGGCGGCGATGGCCCTGGGGTGCGCCAGGAACATCCGGGTGCCGCGGCGGCGGCTGAGCAGTTCGTCCATGTCGTCCGGGGTGGGCGGGCCGGAGTGGGTCTGGAACCGCTGGTCGTACGCGGCGTTCTCCAGCAGGCCGAACTCGGGGTTGTTGACGAGCTCGTGCTCCTGGCGCTCGCGCAGGGCCTCGATGGTCAGCCGGAGCTGGTGCTCGGTCTGGTTCATCGGCTCGTTGTAGAGGTCGGCGACGCGGGTGTGCACCTTGAGGATGGTCTGCGCGACGCTCAGCTCGTACTCGCGCGGCTTGAGCTCGTAGTCCACGAAGGCGCCGGGCAGCTCGTACTCGCCGTGGCGGCCTGAGGAGAGGTCGATCGCGGCCTCGCCGTGCTTGTTCTGCGCCTGCTGGAAGCCGTTGAGGTACTCGATGATCTGGAGCTGCAGGGCCTCGGAGCGGTCGTGCAGTTCCTGGAAGGCGGGCCAGGAGAGCGACATGACGGTGCCGGAGGTCGCGGCGCGGACGGTGTACGGCCAGTCGCCGCCGTTCTGCCGGACCGCCTCGTCGCCGAGGTGGTCGCCGTCGGCGAGGGTGCCGACCACCGTCTCCTCGCCGTACTTGCCGGTGCCCAGCCGGTCGAGCTTGCCGTGCGCGATCAGGAACACCTCGGTGATCGGCGCCCCGGCCCGGACCAGGACGTCGCCCGGGTTGAACTCCCGCTGCACGAAGCGCCCGGCCAGCTCCTCCAGCACGGCCTCGTCCTGGAAGCCGCGCAGCACCGGCACCTCGGCCAGCGTCGGCGCGACGATCCGCACCTCGGCGCCGGTCTTGACGAAGCCCACCCGGCCCCGGCCGACCGAGTGGCGCAGGCGGCGGTTCACCCGGTAGGTGCCGCCGGAGACCTGCACCCAGGGCAGCCTCCTGAGCAGCCAGCGCGGGCTGATGCCCTGCATCTGCGGCGCGGACTTGGTGGTCGTCGCGAGGTTCCGCGCGCCGGCCGTGCTCAGACTCTGCTGCTGCCGGATCTCCGAACGCGCACCTGGCGCAGGAATACCGGCATTGGTTTCGGTCGACATGAGGGGAGCCCTTCGCATACCCGATGAAGTGTCGCCTTGCACATGCGTGTTGCAGCTTCATAGTGGGCCCATTCGAGGGCGGTCCGCAATCACTCGTTCGAGTGGTTCGGAATGGCCAAACAAATAGTACGAATAGATCACCAGATCGATATCTGTTCGACTATTTATTCGAACACACCGGAGCGCCGAACCCCATCCTCCCCCATGGGCACCCGACCCGCGCCGCCCATCGACACGATCCGCACCTCGCGCCCCGCCGCCCGACCCGTTCGAACAGGTCGCTAGGGTTCCCTGACCCTTCGTCAACTCTCTTACCGGGAGGGCTTCATGAGCGCACCCGTACGCGTCTGGCTGAACCGCACCTACGCCGAGAACGTCTTCTTCATCGAACAGCTGCGCGCCGCGCCGCGCCCGGTGGTCGTCCACGCGACCCACGGCGACCCGGACTCCCCCGTGCTCGCCGCCGCCGACCACGGCACCCCGGAGCCGGTCGACCTGCCCGCGGCCGACTACGTCCGCTACGCGCTGGACTACTGCGCCCGGCACGCCGTCGACGTCTTCGTCCCGCAGCTGCACCAACTCGCCATCGCCCTCGCCCGGCCGGAGTTCGAGGCGACCGGCACCGCGCTGCTCTGCCCGCCGGCCACCGCGATAGCGGCCTTCACCAGCAAGGCCGACGGCTACGCGGCGATCGCCGGGGCCGGACTGCCCACCCCGCCCTGGTGGCGGGTGCGCACCCCCGGCGAACTGTGGGACGCGGTCGAGCGGATCGAGGGCGCCGGCCACACCGCCTGCCTCAAGCCCACCTCCGGCGCCGGCGGCGCGGGCTTCCGGGTGCTCACCCGGGAGCCGTACGGCGCAAGGCGGTTGGCGGGCTGGGACCACCGGGTGCAGGTCGAGCAGGTGGCCGCCGCGCTGGCCGGGGACGGACCGAACGGCCCGGACGGCCCGGACGGCCCGGACGGCCCGGACGGCCCGGACGGCGAGCCGGTGGACCTCCTGGTGATGCCGTACCTGGACGGGCCGGAGGTCTCGGTGGACTGCCTGGCCGACCGGGACGGCGATCCGCTCACCGTGGTCGGGCGCACGAAACAGGGCCGCCGCCGGGGTTTCACCACCGAGGAGTGCTACCTGGAGCCGGTCCGACGGCTGGTCCGGGCGACCGGGATGGCGTACCTGTCCAATGTGCAGTTCCGCCGGTTCGAGGACCGGCCGGTGGTCATCGACGTCAACACCCGACCTGCCGCCGGGCTCCACCAACTGCGGCTGTGCGGCCTCAACCTGCCGTGGGACGCCGTGCGGCTGGCGCTCGGGGAGCGGCCGGAGGGGGCGGACGGCGCGGGCGCGGGGCCGGACGTGCGCGGCATCGAGTACACGCTGGTGCCCGGCATCCAGCCGGTGCGGCCGCGCCGGGCACCCGGGCGGGTGTCACTGGTCCGGGCCCGGGCGTAACGGCCGGCAGGCGACGGGGCGACGGGGCGACGGGGCGACGGGCGCCGACTCCGCTGCTACAGCGGGCCGTTCCAGTCGAGGGTCGGCTCCAGCACACCCTCCAGCGTGAGCAGCCAGCGCTTCACCTCGATCCCGACCTGGCCACCGCCGAAACCGCCGATCCCGTCCGCCGCCACCACCCGGTGGCACGGCACCAGCAGCGGGACCGGGTTGGCGGCCATCATCTGCCCGACCGTGCGAGCGGCCAGGCCCGGTTCCGTGACGTCCTCGAACACCCCGCTGCGGGCGGCCAGTTCGCCGTAGGTGACGGTCCGGCCGTACGGCACCTCGCTCCAGAGCGTCCGCAGTACGGCGCGGTGCGGTCCCGAGCTGAGACTCCAGTCGATCGGCAGGCCCAACTCGCGGGTACGGCCCGCCAGATAGGCACCGATCCGCTCGGTGACGGCGGTGACCTTCGCCTCGTCGGTGCACGGCGGCAGCTCGCCGTCGCACCCGCGGTAGCCGGCCGCCGCCACACCGAGAGGGGTCACCGCGATCCGCATCGGCCCGCTGGGCAGCGGCGTGGGCACGGTCAGCCAGGACATCGACCAGGACTGCGACACGATCGGGCCCCCACCCTCCGCCGGACCGGCCGCCGGCCACCCCGGCGCCCGGGAGGCGTCCCCGCCCCGCGCGCCATCGTACGGCGGGCGGTCGGCGGAGAACGGCGGGCGGCCGGCACCGCGAACACGGCCCGCGGAGAACGGCCGGCGGCCGGCACCGCGAACACGGGCGGCTCCGGTCAGAGCTGCCCCTTCAGCCCGCGGGCGAGCGAAGCACACCAGTGCACCAGTTCGGCGCGGTCCGGGCCGCGCCCCTCGCACAGCACGGCGAGCTGCGCGTCGCTGATCCGGTCCGGCCCCGGGATCTCCAGCAGGTACGCCAGATCCGCGAGTACGGTGGCGAGCCGCTCGGCGTCCATGTGGTCCACGGTCGCCGCGGACTCGTGATGGCTGATGGTGAGCGAACCGGGCATGATCGACCTCCTCCGTCACCCCCGTCCTCCCACCGTACGACCGGGTCGGCCACCCCGCCCGCCGCGGAGGCACACACGCGCGGGAGGGGCAGCCGGTCGAGCTCCGGGGCCGGCCGGGCGCGGTGCGCGGCGGGCCGGGGGTGCGCCCCGAAGCCGTCCAGGGGTACGTCAGCTGTCCGGGCCCTCCTCCCAGCGGCGGTTCCGTACCGCCGGTGTCGCCAACACTAAGGCCCCGGCAGCAAGTTGCCGGACAGGCCCGAACCGCGGCACGGTCCCCGCCCCCAACCGGCCGGCCGGCGGACCGCCCACCGTCGGCGTCGTTACGCAGTCGATGGGCGGCCGTGACACGACCGGCCGAGGACCGCGACACGGCCCTCCTACCGTCATCGACGACGCCCCGGCCGAACGGGCCGGAGGGCGTCCACGACGAGGACGTACGCGTCCGGCGCCGACGACGGACGTCCCGTGACACCCGTACGCCCGGCCCCGCGCACCGCGCACCGCGCACCGCGCACCGGGCCGGCGTCCACCACGTACCGACCGAAGCAGATGGAGAGACACCCCATGAGCAGGAGCCGTACCCACCGCTCGCCCGCCCGCCGCGTCCTGACGGCCTGCGCCCTGACCGGCGTCGCGCTGCTGGCCACCGTCACCGGCGGGCAGGCCTGGGCCGACGGCGCGGCGAAGCCGACCCCGAGCGTCGCCGCCCCGGCCGCCCCGGCCGCCGAGGCCCCCCGGCCGGCCGCCCCGGCCCCCGCCGCCTCCCCGGCCGTCAACCCGCGGGGCGCCGCCACGCCGGCGCCGGTCGCCCCCGGTGGCGCCCAGCCGCAGGTCCGCGAGGTGCCCAAGC
>NZ_JBHUAF010000175.1:0-16506 GCF_042789895.1 Kitasatospora sp. NPDC056783 | reverse complement strand
GTGCTGCGGGGGCACCCCGGGCCGGTGGTGGCCGTGCCGGGAGGTCCGGACGGGAGGGCCGGCACGGAGTCCGCGGGCTGACCGGTCAGTTGCAGCCGCAGTCGCAGCAGCCGCCGTCGCAGCAGTCGCACCCGTCGCAGCACTGGCAGCAGTCGCCGCAGCCGTCGCAGCCACTGCAGTCGCAGTCGTTCCGCTGGCAGAAGCCCTCGCGTCGTTCGCGGCTGAACGGGTCGTCGTGGTCGCAGCAGAGCAGCTGGCAGGAGCAGGCCATCAGCGCCCACATCGCGCACCCGGCGAGCAGGTTGCGGGGGTTCGGCGGCTTCTCGCCGGGCGGGGTGAAGCCGGGGCCCTGTGGCACCCACGGCGGGACGGGCGCCCGGCCAGGGTCCTGACCGGGCGGAGCCTGCGGCGGCGCCTGGTGCGGGTGCTCGCCCGTGGCGGTGCCCGCCGCACCCGGGTGGCGGCAGCTCGCCGCGTGCCGGGACGTCCCGAAGACCCGTTCGACCGCGCGCTCGGTCTCGTGGGCGAGCAGGACGTGGACCAGCGTGCGGTCCGTCAGGTCGACCTCGCGCAGCGCGAGCCGGATGCCGTGGACGGCGTCCCGGCAGAGCCGCTCGGCCTCGGCGCGGTCGGTGCCGGTGGCGGTCAGCGGGTTCCAGGCGCCCGAGGCCGCGTCGGCGGCCTGGTCCTCGGCGGCGTCGAGGAGGTGGGCGAGCCGGCCGAACAGCCGCCCGGCCTCGGCGAGCGGGGCGGCGTTGCCGGGGCGCCCGGCGATCACGGCGGTGTGCGCGAAGGCGGCCGAGGTGGCCGTCTCGGTGGGCTCGGTGACCAGCAGGACGGACCCGCCGGGCCGCAGCGACCGCTCCAGCCCGCCCTGCCGGGAGGCCGCGTCGAGCAGCACGGCGGTGTCGAAGCCCACCGCCGAGGCGCTGCCCGCGCTCTGCCGGTCCCAGCGCCGGGTGACGGCCCGGGCCCCGGCGGCGACCGGGCGGCGGGCGAAGACGCCGTCGCGGTCCTCGACGTGGTCGCGGATCTTCACCGAGGCGAGCGCCAGCGAGACGGCGGCGGCGAGCCGGGCGCCCTCGCCCTTGGCGACGGAGGCGGTGCGCATGCCCCGCAGCGGGCAGGGGCCGGCGGTGCGCCGCCAGGAGGAGTCCTCCCGGGCGGCCTGCGCCTCCACCAGCACCGAGATGATCAGGCCGTCGTAGTTGGTCGCCGTCCGGGCGAGCTGCCCGTGGTCGTCCCGCAGCGCGAGGCAGAGCCCGCACAGGTGCGCCATCCAGGAGGTCTGCAAGCGCTCGGACAATCGGTGCCTGCACGGTCTGATGATGCCGAACACGCTGGTCCCCCTCGCCTCACGGGCCGCCGACCGGCCACGAGTCGCCGGACATCATATGAAGAACAGTCCCGTCCGCCCCAAGCGTGCGGGGCGGTGAGCGGAGGGGCCGGGACGCGGCGACCGGCCGGGCCCGTGGTACTCGCCGGCCGTGGTGTTCCTCGGTCACCGGCCCCCGCCCGGAGACCATCCGGCGCCCCGCTCCGGCGGAGGCCCCGTCGAGCCGCCGTCCGGCCGGGCCGGCGACAGGGTGGGCCGAATACCGGTTGACCGGGTGTGAAGGATGGGGGCGTGATCTCAGAGGAACGAGCGGTCGAGCCGGTCGAGTCCTGCCTGGAACGGGAGCGGCCCTCCTGGGCGTGGGCGAGGCTGATCCCGCAGCCGGCCGGCCCGGTCGAGTAGCGGTCCGCGGCGGGGCGCCGTGCCCCGGCCCGCGCCCCGGCCCTCGCCGCACCATGCCCCGGCCCATGCCCCTCCGTGCCCCGGCCTTCGCCCCCGACGCCCGGTAGTTGATCTCAGATCCGGGATAGCATCGCGAATATGGGAATCGAAACGGCCGCCGACGAACGACTGGCGGAACGCCTGGCCGAGCTCAGGCTCGAACGCGGGTGGACCTTGGAGGAACTGGCGCGGCGGGCGGACGTCAGCCGCTCGACGCTGTCCCGGGTGGAGCGGGCGGAGGTCAGTCCGACGGCGGCGCTGCTCGGCCGGCTGTGCGCCGTGTACGGGCGGACCATGTCACGGCTGCTCGCCGAGGTGGAGTCCGGCCCGGCGCGGCTGGTGCGGGCCGGGGAGCAGCAGGTGTGGCGGGACGAGGCGACCGGCTTCGTCCGCCGCTCGGTCTCGCCGCCGCACGGCTCGCTGCGGGCGGAGATCATCGAGGGCCGGCTGCCGGCCGGCGCGGACATCGCCTACGACCGCCCCTGCACCCCCGGCCGGGAACACCACCTCTGGCTGTTCGAGGGGCACCTGGAGCTGACCGTGGACGGCGAGGCGCAGCCGCTCGGCCCCGGCGACTGCCTGCGCTACGCCGCCGGCACCAGCCGCTACCGCAGTCTCGGCCCGGGCGAGGCCCGCTACGCGCTGGTGGTGGTCGAGCCGTGAGCGCCACCACCGGCCCGATAGCCAAGGGGCCCGAACGGCCCGGCCCGCCGAAGGAGGCCAAGGAGCGCTTCGACGCCGCCGGGCGCCGGGTCCTGCTGGTCTGCGTCGCGGGCGGCTTCACCACGCTGCTCGACCAGTCCGTCCTCAACACCTCCATCCCCGCCCTGCGGGAGACCCTGCACGCCGGTCCCGCCGACCTCCAGTGGATCGTCGCCGGGTACTCGCTCGCCTTCGGCCTCGCGCTGATCCCCGGCGGGCGGCTCGGCGACGTCAAGGGCCGCAAGTGGTTCTTCGTCACCGGCCTCGCCCTGTTCACCCTGGTCAGCCTGGTCTCCGCGACCGCCACCGAGCCCGGGGTGCTGATCGCCGCCCGGCTGCTCCAGGGGGCGGGCGCCGGCCTGGTCAACTCCCAGATGATCGGCACCCTCCAGGACGTCTTCGACGGCCAGCTCCGGGCCCGCGCCCTCGGCATGTACGCCGTCACCGGCGGCCTCGCCTTCGCACTCGGCCCGCCGATCGGCGGCGCGGTGCTGGCGGTGGCCGGCCCCGAACACGGCTGGCGGCTGACCTTCCTGCTCAACGTCCCGTTCGGCCTGGCCACCGTCCTCCTGGCGGCCCGCCACCTGCCCAAACCCCGCCCCAGCACCCGGCACGCCGACCTCGACGTCCTCGGGCTGCTGCTGGTCGGCGCCCTCACCCTGGCTCTGATGCTGCCCTTCGTCCGGCCGCCCGGCTGGACCGGCTGGCTCGCGTTCGCCGCCGCGGCCCTGCTGCTGTTCGGCGCGCTCGCCGGGTGGCAGCGCCGCTACGCCCGCGCGGGCCGCCACCCGCTGATCCACCCGGCCCTGACCGGCTCCGCGCCCTACGCGCTCGGGACGGCCACCGCGATGGCCCAGTTCGGCTCCTCGCTGGCCGCCTCGCTGGTCCTGACCATGTTCCTCCAGGACGGCCTCGGGCTCTCCCCGATCGGCGCCGCGCTGGTCGCGCTGCCCTCCGCCGTGGCCATGGGCGTGTCCTCCGCGCTCGCCTGGCGGATCGTCCAGCGCTACGGCCGGCGCACCGTCACCCTCAGCATGGCCGCCTCCGCCCTCGCCATGCTGCTCAGCGGACTGCTCGCGCACGGGACCCCCGCCGCCGTCCTGCCCTGGCTGCTGGCGTTGCTGCAACTGCTCAGCGGCGCGGCGATCGGCCTGATGGGCCCCAGCAACCAGGCGTACGTGCTGCGCCACGCGCCCGCCGAGGCGGCCGGGGTGAGCGGGGCGATCCTCCAGATGGCGCAGCGGATCGCCGCGGCCGTCGCGGTCTCGGCCCTGTCCGGGGTCTACCTGCGGGAGACCGCCGGGGGCGGCGGCCACCGCTCCGCGTACCTGACCGCGAGCGTGGTCTGCGCCGCGGTCGCCGGACTCGCCGTCCTGGCCTCGGTGTTCGCGGGCCGCGCCACGGCCCGGGAGCAGCGCGAGGGCGGACCGGTCGCGATGAGCCGAGCGCGAACACCGGTCCGCTGACCTGCGGCCGGCGCCTACCGTGGCGGGCATGACCTCCCGACCGCCCCGCACCGTGGACCTGCCCGGAGTGACGCTCGCCTACCGCGAGAGCGGCCCGCCCGGCGGCCCGCCCCTGGTGCTGCTGCACGCCCTCGGCGAGCGCGCCGCCGACTGGGCGCCGGTCCTGCCGGACCTCGCCCCGGCCCACCACGTGTACGCGCTCGACCTGCGCGGCCACGGCGACAGCGCCCGCACCGCCGCCTACTCGCTGGAGGTGATGCGGGACGATGTGCTGGCCTTCCTCGACGCCCTCGGACTCGACCGGATCGACCTGGTCGGCCACTCGATGGGCGGCGCCGTCGCCTACCTGCTGGCCCAGGCCGCGCCGGAGCGGGTCGACCGGCTGGTCCTGGAGGACATCCCGGCGCTGTACCCGCGCCGGGCGGGCGCGCTGCCCGAGGACCCGGACCCGGACGCGCACTTCGACTGGGCGATGGTCCGGGCGGTCAGGGCCCAGCTCGACGACCCGGACCCGGCCTGGCGGGCGGGCCTGGCGAGGATCACCGCCCGCACCCTGGCGGTGGCCGGCGGCCCGGCCAGCCACATCCCGCAGGAGCGGATCGCCGAACTCGCCCGGCTGATCCCGGACTGCCGGCTGGTCACCGTGGAGGCCGGGCACCTGGTGCACGGTACCCGGCCGGCCGAGTTCGTCGCCGCGGTGGCGCCGTTCCTGGCCCGGTGAGCCGGCGGGCCGGCCGCCGGGTGGGTCAGACGCCCTGCTCGGCGGGCAGCCGCCCGCCGCGCACCGCCGCCAGCAGATCGGCGTGGTCGGCCTCGGTGCGGTCCGCGTAGGCCACGGCGAAGGCGGCGACGGCCTCGTCCAGCACCTCGCTCTTGCCGCAGTACCCGGCGAGCAGGCCGGGGTCCGCGGTGTGGGAGTGCGCCCGGGCCAGCAGGGCTCCGGTGATCCGGGCGTAGTCGTCCAGCTGGCCCGGCAGCAGCGCGGCCGGGTCGACGCTGCCCTTGCGGTTGCGGAACTGCCGTACCTGGTAGGGCAGTCCGTCGACCGTGGTCCAGCCCAGCAGGGTGTCGCTGACCACCTGCATGTGCTTCTGGCCGAGCACCACCCGACGGCCCTCGTGCCCGTCCGACGCCCCCCGCGGCCCGCCCGGCAGATAGGGCAGCAGCGCGGACGGGCGGGCCTCCTTCACCTGGAGCACCAGCGGCTGGTCCCGGTGGTCGGTGAGCAGCACCACGTACGAGCGGGTGCCCACGCTGCCGGTGCCCACCACCCGGAACGCCACGTCCTGCACCCGGTAGCGGGACAGCAGCGTGCGCACCTCGGGCACCACCGTCTCGACGTACGGGCCGAGCGCGTGCGCGACGGCGCGGGCGGTCGCGTCGGTCACCTCGGTGAGCACCGGGGGAGCGGCCGTGAAGCGCCAACCGCCGTCCGCGGTCCGGGTGGTGTTGCGGGCGGCGAAGCGCGCGCTGGTGTTGCCGAGCGCCTTCGCGCCGACCTTGCGCAGGACCTCGGCGAGGTCGTGCGCCTCGGTGAAGGAGACCAACTGCTCGTCCGCGATGGCGTTCCAGGCGTCCAGGGCGGGCAGCTTGGCGAGCGTGCGCACGGTGCGGCGGTACGCGCCGGCCGCGTGCTGGGCGGCCTCGCGCGCGACGCTCTCGCTCGCCCCGGCCACCCGGGCGGCCAGCACCAGGCTGGCGGCGAGCCGCTTGAGGTCCCACTCCCAGGGGCCGGGGACGGTCTCGTCGAAGTCGTTGATGTCCAGGACGAGTTGGCCGCGGGCATCACCGTACAGGCCGAAGTTCGCGGCGTGCGCGTCCCCGCACAGCTGGGCGCCGACCCCGGTCACCGGCGTGCCCGCGAGGTCGGCGCCCATCAGGCCGGCCGATCCGCGCAGGAACGCGAACGGACTGGCGGCCATCCGGCCGACCCGGATCGGCACCAGCCCGGCTATTCGGCCGGTGTTGGAGGCCTCCAGTGCCGACACGGCGGTCGGCCGCCCGGGTGCGGGCGCGAACTCGGCGTGCCGCTCCCGGGGCACCCGCTCCCGCAGCGCCTTGCCCCGTTCCCGGGCCCGCCCGTCCTGCGTCGAGGCGAACCCGGCCACGGCGAACCCGCGCCGGGCCCGCTCCTCCCGGTCTGCCGCCGCCGGCTCCGCCTCGGCCTCACCTACGTGCGCCACTGTTCCCCGCCCGTCCCTTCCGGTCCTCACCCGGCCCGCGACCTGCGCGGACGCTCGTCGGGGGGAGTGACGTACGGCGGTGCGCGGTGGTTCCGGTGGGTGGGGGTCCGGTTGCGGCGTGCGGGGGTGGGGTGGGGGCGGAGGGGAGCGCGGGTGGTGGTGCGCGGTGGCCGGGGCGGGGCAGCACGCCTGGTCAGCCGGGGGTACCGTGGCGCGGGTGAAGGATCTTGGGGGGAACGGCCTTCGGGCGCGTCGTCGTGTCCGCCTGGCCGCCGCACTGGCCGCCGTCTCGACCGTGGCGGCAGGGCTCGGGGTGCGGGCCGTGCTCGGCGGTGACGTCGCCAAGTGCGCCGGGGACGCGCTCTACACCGTCCTGCTGTACACCCTGCTCGTGCTGGTGGCGCCCCGGGTCCGCCCCGGCCGCGCCGCCGTCGTGGCCGCCGCGCTCAGCTGGGCGGTGGAGCTGTTCCAGCTCACCGGCCTGCCGGACGTCTGGGGGAGGCACGGCGTGCTGGTCCGGCTGGTGCTGGGCTCGACCTTCAACCCGCCGGACCTGTTCTGGTACCTGGTCGGCGCGGGCTGCGCCGGGGCGCTCCACCGGCTGCTGCGGACCTCCCGAATCGCAGCAGCCGATGGCTCGGGCCGACCCTTCCGGCAGGGCTGACGTACCGTCAGAGCGGCAGCAGCTCCGGGCGCTTGGGTTCGAGGTGGTCGCCCGAGGACTCGCCGCGCAGACGCCGGCCGACCCAGGGCAGCAGGTGCTCGCGGGCCCACTGGATGTTCTCCCGCCGCTGGTCGGCGGCGCTGAGCACCCGGGCGTCCGGCCACGGGGCCTCCGGGTCCTGCTCGGTGCGCAGGCCCAGCGAGCGGGCGGCCAGCAGGGCGACCCGCTGGTGGCCCTCGGGGGACAGGTGCAGACGGTCCTCGCTCCACGCCCGGCGGTCCTGCACGGCGCGCAGCGACCACAGGTCGGCCACCTTGCAGCCGTTGCGGTCGGCGACGGCCCGCATGTGGCCGTTGTAGGTGGCGATCTTGCCGCGCAGGTGCTTCAGCAGCGGCACGTCCTTGGTGTCGAAGCCGGTGCAGATCAGCACCGTTCCGGCGTTCTCGGTGAGCCGGACGACGGCGGCCTCGAAGCGCTCGGCGACCTCGTCCGGGTCGGCGCCGGGCCGGAGGATGTCGTTGCCGCCGGCGCAGAAGGTGACCAGGTCGGGCTGGAGGCGCTGGACCTGCGGCACCTGCTCGGCGGTGATCTGGTCGAGCAGTCGGCCGCGCACGGCGAGGTTGGCGTAGCGGAACTCGCCCGGTCGGCGTCCGCCGGCCAGCAGCCCGGCGAGGCGGTCGGCCCACCCGGCGAACCTGCCGTCGACGCCGGGGTCGTTCAGACCTTCGGTGAAGCTGTCGCCGAGGGCGGCATACGAATCGAGGTCAAGGGTCTCCTGGAGATTCGGCATGAAGAAGATAGTTCACCCATTCAAGTGACCTACGCCACCGTAGGTGACCCCGAGGGCACGTGAGATGGACCACGTGCCCTCGCGGGCCCCTACGGCTGGGTGTACCCGGAGGGCAGATCCCACACGGTCACGTCCAGGGTGATCCGGCCGTCGCCTCCCGCGCTGCGCACCGTGAAGTAGCCGACCCGCATCTTCGCCGTCCCGAAGCAGGCCATGGATCCGGCCTTCACGGTCATGCTCTGCTGCCCGAGGACGGTGTTGAGCTTCTGCCGGCAGTCCTCCCGGCCGGGTGGGTTCGGTCCGGTCCAGGGGATGACCGACTTGCCCGCGACCTGATCCGGATCGCATGCGTAGACACAGTGGATCGAGAGGTCTCCGAGGACCGCGCTCCGCGGTGGCACCGGGTCGAGCTCATACCCGGAGTTCATCCTTCCGCTCTCGGCCCCGGTGTCGAGGGTCAGCTGTCCCCGCCACTGGACCGGTGCGGACAGCGGTGCGTATGTCGGTGTCGGTGCCGGGGTCTCGGGAGGCGAGGGCGCGGAAGACGCGGGAGGCAGTGAGGGGCCCGGCGGTGCGGGCGAGACGAGCGGCGCCGACGATCGGCCGTCGTGCCCCGGGTTCGCGCCCGACTGCTGCCCCCGGACGAGCAGCAGGCCCGATCCGAGTCCCACCAGCACGGCGAGGACCAGCAGGCCGATCCAGAGGGCCCGCCGATCGGGCGGTGGCGGCTGAGGAGGATGGAAGTTGGCGACGCCGGCCTGGATGACATCGCCGTGGACGGTGCTCTCGTGGATCCGGCCGGTGGCGTTCACGTCCCCGTGGTCGCTGCCCAAGGCCACTCCCCGACCGCCGATGCGCTGCCCGTTCGGATGCTGTCTACCCCCGGGCGCCCGGACGGAACCCAGGCCGGCCCCGGGCGCCCGGCTCACCGGGTGCGCCGGGGCGTGCGCCGGTTACGCGGGGGCGTGCGACCGCCGGGAGCGTCCGGCCGGGTGTGCGAGCGGTACCGCCGGGGCAGCGCCTTGGGAACGAAGGTGTAAGGCCCCGCGAACCCCGAACTCCGTACGGCGAACTCGCCGTGATCCAAGGATGGTTGAGTCATGCTCACGCAGACCCCGGAGCGCCATGCCCGGCCGCGGCGCTATCTGATGTGCCGGCCGACACACTTCACCGTGGACTACGCGATCAACCCGTGGATGGACCCCACCCAGCCCACCGACACCGAACTCGCCCTGCGCCAGTGGGAGCGGCTCCACTGGACGTACCGTCGGCTCGGCCACACCGTCGAGCTGATCGACCCGGTGCCCGGCCTGCCCGACATGGTGTACACCGCCAACGGCGCCACCGTGCTGGACGGCCGGGCCCTGGTCGCGACCTTCCGCTACCCGGAGCGCGCCGCGGAGTCGGAGGCCCACCAGGCCTGGTTCCGCGGGCGCGGCTACCGCGAGGTGCGCCGTGCCCGGCACGTCAACGAGGGCGAGGGCGACCACCTGGTGGTCGGTGGCAGGGTGCTCGCCGGGACGGGATTCCGCACCTCGCGGGCCGCGCACGCGGAGGCCGGCGAGCTGTTCGGCGTCCCGGTGGTCGGCCTGACCCTGGTCGACCCGCGCTTCTACCACCTGGACACCGCACTGGCGGTGCTCGCCGACGACCACGTCATGTACTACCCGGAGGCCTTCGACGCCGACAGCCGCTCGGTGCTGCGCACGCTCTACCCGGACGCGATCCTCGCCGACCGGGCCGACGCCGAGGTGTTCGGGCTCAACGCCGTCTCCGACGGCCGCCGCGTGGTGCTTCCGGAGACCGCCAAGAACCTGGCCGGGCGGCTGGCCGAGCACGGCTACCAGCCGGTCCCGGTGGACGTCTCGGAGCTGCTGAAGGGCGGCGGCGGCGCGAAGTGCTGCACGCTGGAGCTCAGGCCGCAGTGACGCCCCCCGCCGCGGCCGTGACCAGCAGCACCTCCAGGGTGCGCGGCCCGTGCACCCCCTCCACCCGGTCCAGTTCGATGTCGCTGGTCGCGGACGGCCCGGAGATCCAGGTCTGAGGCCGGAACGGATCGAGCCGCGGCAGCGCGAGCGGCACCGAGGCGACGACCTGCTCCGGCGCCCGCACCACGCAGACGTGGTGGTCGGGGACGAGCGAGAGCAGCCGCCGCCCCTGGCCCGGGCCGGCGTCCAGCACGATCGTCCCCGTCTCGGCGACGGCCAGCGCGCAGGCGGTCACCACGCTGTCCACCGCGTCCAGCCGGGCGGCGTTCAACGCCCCGTCGTCCGGGAGGAGTTCGACGCCGGCGGCCTCGGCCTCGGCGAGCCAGCCCGTCGGCAGCCCGGCCGGCACCACGACCGTCCGGCTGCCCCGGTCGAGCAGCAACCCGGCGATCCGGTGCGGCAGTTCGTCCTCGTGGCAGCGGTGCACCAGGGCCCGGTAGTCGGCCAGGTTGCGGTGCAGCAGGTCGAGCAGCGCCGCCGGGTCGTCGGTCGGCACGTGCGCCGTCAGGTAGTCGCGGGGCAGCGGCTGTTCGGCCACGGCGGCGGCGTCGCCGAGCGCGGACCGGATCCGGCCGAGGATCAACTCCCTGGAGTTCCGGGGGGCTCCGGGCCGGGTGGGGCCGGACGGGGTCGTCTGCGGGGTCATCCGCGGTTCCTCCGCCACCAGTCGCGGAACGGTTCGGCGGGCACCTCGGGGAGGTCCCGGGTGTCGGTCCAGGCCCGCCCGGGACCGGGCAACCGGCGCGGGTGCAGGGACCGGGTGCGCCCGGCCAGCCGCTCGGCGGCGGTGAGCGCCGCCGGGTGGTCCAGCACGAACCCGGCGGCCGCCATCGCGGCCCGCTCCAGCGGGTGCCCGCCCTGCTCGGCGACCTTCTCGCGCAGGTGCACCAGCACCTCGGGGATGTCGATCGCCACCGGACACACCTCGTAGCAGGCCCCGCAGAGCGAGGAGGCGTACGGCAGCGAGGCGTCCACCGGGCTCGTGGTGCCGCGCAGTTGGGGTGTCAGGACGGCGCCGATCGGCCCCGGGTACACCGAGCCGTAGGCGTGCCCGCCGGCCCGTTCGTACACCGGGCAGACGTTGAGGCAGGCCGAGCAGCGGATGCAGCGCAGCGCCTGGCGGCCGACCTGGTCGGCGAGCGCGGTGGTGCGGCCGTTGTCCAGCAGGACCAGGTGGAACTCGGAGGGGCCGTCGCCCGCCGCCGTCCCGGTCCAGAGCGAGGTGTACGGGTTCATCCGCTCGGCGGTGGAGGACCGCGGGAGCAGCTGGAGGAACACCTCCAGGTCCCGCCAGGTCGGCACGACCTTCTCGATCCCGACCACCGAGATCAGCGTGCGCGGCAGGGTGAGGCACATCCGGCCGTTGCCCTCGGACTCGACCACCACCAGGGTGCCGGTCTCGGCGACCATGAAGTTGGCGCCGGAGACGGCGACTTCGGCGCGCAGGAACTTCTCCCGCAGGTGCAGCCGGGCGGCCTCGGCGAGTTCGGCGGGGGAGTCGGTGAGGCCCCTGGGCGCCGGGCGGCCCCAGGAGGCCATCCGGTCGGCGAAGATCTCCCGGATCTCGGCGCGGTTGCGGTGGATCGCCGGCACCAGGATGTGCGAGGGCCGGTCTTCGCCCAACTGCACGATCAGTTCGGCGAGATCGGTCTCGTAGGCGGTGATCCCCTCGGCCGCCAGCGCCTCGTTGAGCTCGATCTCCTGGGTGGCCATCGACTTGACCTTGACGACCTCGGTGTGTCCGGTCGCCCGGACCAGGTCCGTGACGATCCGGTTGGCCTCCTCGGCGTCGGCCGCCCAGTGGACGGTGCCGCCGGCCGCCGTGACGGACTCCTCCAGCCGGACCAGGTAGCGGTCGAGGTGGCGCAGCGTGTGGTCCTTGATCGCCTTCCCGGCGGCGCGCAGCTGTGCCCAGTCGTCGAGTTCGGCGACGGCCCTGGCCCGTTTGTCGCGGATGGTGTGGGTGGCGTGCCGCAGGTTGGCGCGCAGCCGCTCGTCCTTCACGGCCCGGGCGGCGGCCTCGGGGAAGGCCGGCATGCCGAGGAAGGTGCCGGTCATCGGGACGGCCTCCACGGGTGTTCCTCGGTGGCGGCCAGGATCTCCGCCAGGTGCAGCGGCCGCAGCGGCGCGCCCTGGCGGCGCAGGGTGGCGCCGAGGTGCAGCAGGCAGGAGTTGTCGGCGCCGCACAGCACCCGGGCGCCGGTGCCGAGGGCGTTGGCGGTCTTGTCCTCGGCCATGGCCGCCGAGACCGCCGCGTTCTTGACCGCGAAGGTGCCGCCGAAGCCGCAGCACTCCTCGGCTCCGGGCAGTTCGACCAGTTCCAGTCCCGCGACGGCGTTCAGCAGCCGGCGCGGGCGCTCGCCCAGGCCGAGCAGGCGCAGGCCGTGGCAGGAGGGGTGGTAGGTGACGGTGTGCGGGAAGTGCGCGCCGACGTCCTCGACGCCGAGCACGTCGGTCAGGAACTCGGTCAGCTCGACCACCCGGGGCACCAGAGCGGTGGCCAGGTCCGCCAGTTCGGCGCCCCGGCCCTCGGCGGCGGCCCGGGCGCCGATCCGGGGGTAGTTGTCCCGGACCATCGCCACGCAGGAGCCCGAGGGCGTCACGACGTGGTCGTACCCGGCGAAGGCCCGGGCGGTGCGCCGGACCAGCGGCTCGCAGGCCCTGCGGTAGCCGGTGTTGTACTGCGGCTGCCCGCAGCAGGTCTGCCCGGCGGGGAAGTCCACCGCCACGCCGAGGCGTTCCAGCAGCCGGACGGTGGCGACCGCGGTGCCGGGGAACAGCGCGTCGTTGACGCAGGTGGCGAACAGTGCGACCCGCATCCGGGCTCCCTTCTGCCGAACTCCCGCCGCGGGCACGCAGGTGCGGACGTCGGGAGGACGCGCGCACGCCGGACGGCACCGGACCGCTCGTGATCGTACCGAGCGGACCGGTGCCGCGGTGGGACTTCGGGTGCGGAGCCTCGGCCCCGGGCCCTTGGCCTCGGAACGTCGGCCCCGGAACTTCGGCCCCTTGGCCTCGGCGCGGAGCCCGGGTTCAGGCGGTCAGGGGATCAGGCCCCGAGCCACAGGTCCGGGCCGAACACCTCGTAGTGGATGTCCGCCGCCGGCACGCCCGCGGTCAGCAGCTGCTCGCGGACGGCGCGCAGGAAGGGGAGCGGGCCGCAGAGGTAGGCGGTGGTGCCCGCCGGGACCTCGACGGTGGAGAGGTCCACCCGGCCGGTGCGCTCGGCCGGCCACTCGCCGAGCGGCTGCTCGTAGAAGACGTGCGAGGTGGCGTTCGCCAGCGCGGTGGTCAGCTGCGCCAGGTCGGCGCGGAAGGCGTGGGTCAGCTGGTCGCGGTCGCCGTGGACCGAGACGATCCGCCGGGTGGAGCCGGTGGCGGCCAGGTGGTCGAGCATGGCGGTCATCGGGGTGTTGCCGATGCCGGCGGAGGCGAGCAGCACCGGGCCGTCGCCGTCGGCCAGGGCGATGTCGCCCAGCGGGGGCGCCAGTTCGACGGTGTCGCCGGCCTTGAGGTGGTCGTGCAGGTGGCCGGAGACCTCGCCGCCGTCCTCGCGCTTGACGCTGAAGCGCAGCGCGCCGTCCGCGCCGCCGGACAGGCTGTACTGGCGGATCTGGTGGGCGCCGTCGGCCAGTTCGGTGCGCACCGAGACGTACTGGCCGGGGCGGAAGGCCGGCACGGGGCCGCCGTCGGCCGGGCGGACCAGGTAGGTGGTGACGGCCTCGGTCTCCTGGTGCCGGGCGATCACGGTGTGGGAGCGCCACAGGTCGGCCGGGTCGCCGCCGGCGGCGACCTCGGCGCGCAGCCGGCCCTCGATGGCGATCAGCGCGTTGGCCATCAGCCAGTAGACCTCGTCCCAGGCGGCGGCGACCTCGGGGGTGACGGCCTCGCCGAGCACCTCCACGATGGCGGCGAACAGGTGCTCGTGGACGACCTTGTACTGGTCGTCGCTGATGCCGACCGAGACGTGCTTGTGGGCGATGCGGGCGAGCATCGCGTCCGGCCGCTGGTCCGGGGCGGCGAGCAGCGCGGTGGCGAAGGCGGCTATCGAGCCGGCCAGCGCCTCGCGCTGGGTGCCGTTGGCCTGGTTGCCCCGGTTGAACAGGTCGCGCAGCAGCTCCGGGTGCGCGGCGAACAGTCGGTCGTAGAAGATCGGGGTGATGTCCCCGATGGCGGCGCCCACGACGGGCAGGGTGGCCTCGACGACCTCGGCGGACTTCGCGGACAGCATCAGAGGAGCTCCATAACTGGTATCTGAGATTCGTATTAAAGGCCGCACTGTGCGGTGCGGCCCCGGGTGGGCGGATCGGTCGGCGGGGCTGATCGGCCGGAGGGGTCGATCAGTCGGTGGGTCCGGTGGTGAGGCCGAGCAGGACGGGGCCGGTGGGAGGGGCCACCAGGTCGTCCACGGAGAGGTGGTCGAGCGCGGCGAAGAACGCCTCCTGGGCGCCGCGCAGTGCCCCGCGCAGCCGGCACGCGGCCCGCAGCGGGCACGGCGGGTCGTCCTCGCAGCCGACCACGTCGCCGACTCCCTCCAGCTCCCGCAGCAGCAGCCCGAGCGAACCGGTCCGTCCGGCGAAGGTGAGCGTCAGCCCGCCGCCGCGACCGCGCCGGGCTTCCACCACCCCCAGGTGCTGGAGCCGGCTGACCACCTTCGCCGCGTGGGTGTACGGCACGCCGACCGACTCGGCCACCTCGCGGGTGGTCGGGGTGTCGCCCTCGCCCAGGACGGCCAGTCGCATGGCGATCCGCAGGGCGATGTCGGTGCTCTTGGTCAGCCTCACGTTCGAAACGCTATCGAATGCGACTCTCCAACTCCAATTTCCTGCACGACCTCGACCGAGACGCTGGTCACGTCGCTCGTCGGGGGAGTGGCGCCCGCGAAGGCACTTCGATCGAAACTGAACAGTTGGCGACATTTGTAATCACCCCCTGACGGAAAGTCAGGGCGGCTCTTACGCTTCCCCCGGCTCCGAACACCACCACATCCGCACCGTTCGCACCGCCGAGCAGCTGGAGAGTCCCGTGAGAACACCCCGCCCGTCCCGCCGTACCCGGACGGGCCGGGTCGCGGTATCGCCGGCCCCCGGCGCGCGGGGGGGGCGGCCCCGGACCGCCCGGGGCCGCACCCCCCCCCCCGCCCCCGCCCCGCCCGGGGCGAACCCCGCCACCCGGGTCGCAGTGGGGTCGCCCCCGGTGCCGGCCGCGCCCGACACCCCGCCGCCCGCCGTCGCCGCGCACGTGGCGGTCGCGCCGTACCCGGCGGGCGTCGCGCTGACGCCGGACGGCGGCCACGTCTACGTGACCAGCCAGAGCAGCGGCACGGTCAGCGTGCTGGACACCGCGAGCAGGGCCGTGTCCGGCAGCTTCACCGCCGGGAGCGGCTCGTACGCCGTCGCCCTCTCGCCCGACGGGCACCGGGCCTACCTCACCCACCACCTGGACAACACCGTCAGCGTCGTGGACACCGGCACCGGCACCGTCACCGCGACCGTCCCGGTCGGCGCGCAGCCCTGGGGCCTCGCCCTCGCCCCGGACGGCTCGCGCGCCTACGTCGGCAACGCGGCCGCCGGCACCGTGAGCGTGCTGGACACCTCCTCCGGCACCGTGACGGCGACGGTGCCGGTCGGCGCCGAGCCGCACGGGCTGGCCGTCTCACCGGACGGCAAGCGGCTGTACGTCGCCGCCTCCGGCGCCAAGGCGGTGACCGTCGTCGACACCACGACCAACACGGTGAGCGGCACCGTCGCGGTCGGCCACGGCGTCTTCGGCCTCGCGCTCAGCCCGGACGGCGCCCGGCTGTGGGCCGCCGACGGCGACGACGGCACCGCCGCGGTGATCGACACCGCGGCCGGCACGGTCCTCGGCACCGTCGCGGTCGGCTCCGGCCCCTACGCCGTGACCCTCTCCCCGGACGGTGCGGCGGCCTACGTCTCGAACTACGCCGACAGCACCCTGAGCGTGGTGGACACCGCGAGCCGGACCGTCACCGCGACCGTCCCGGTGGGCGCGAGCCCGTACAGCCTGGCGCTGACCGCCGACGGGCGGCGCGGCTACCTCGCCGACTTCACCGGCAACGCCGTCGACGTGGTGGACTTCCCGCTGCCGCTGCCGGACGTCACCGCCGTCACCCCGAACGGCGGCTCCGGCACCGGCGGCACCGCCGTGACCATCACCGGTACCGACCTGGCCGGCGCCACCGCCGTGACCTTCGGCGCGGCCGGCCCGGCCACCTCCTTCAGCTGCGTGAGGACCAGCTGCACCGCGACCGCCCCGGCGACCGCCGTCACCGGCCCGGTGGACGTGCGGGTCACCGCGCCCGGCGGCACCAGCGCGGCCGTCGCCGCCGACCGCTTCACCTACACGGCCCCCGCCGCCCACCTGGCCGTCGCGCTCACCGCGACCCCGGAGGCCGGCCTGCTCTCCAGCCGGGTCGACTACACCGTCACGCTCACCGGGCAGGGCCCCGACCCGCTGACCTCGGCCACCGTCACCGCCGACCTGCCCACCGGGCTGACCACGACCTCCGGTGACTGCACCGTCGCCGCCGGGAAGCTCAACTGCGCGCTGACGGCGCCGCTGGTCAAGGGCGCGAGCACCACCCGGCACTTCTCGGTCGCCGTCGGCCTCGGGCTTCTCCGCAGCTGGGACGTCACGGTGGCCCGCACCGCCGGCGCGCCGGCCGACCCCTCGCCCGCCACCAGCCGGGCCACCCGCAGCTGCACCGCCGTCCTCGGGCTGCTGATCACCTGCAAGTGACGCCCGGCCGATCACTCCCGGGCCCTCGCCGAAACCCTGCGTCGGGGCCCGGGCCGTTCACCGACCCGGGCCGTTCACCCCGACCCGGGCGGGCCCGAGGCCTTCGGTGACCGGCTCCGGGGGCGTGGAGCCTCCTGACGGAAACGGCCGGGGCGCCGGACACCGAATCCCTCGGTG